>CAYHFV010000085.1:0-2714 GCA_964356055.1 uncultured Candidatus Saccharibacteria bacterium | reverse complement strand
CCCCGGATGCGAGGATTACAATCACGCAGACGATGACGCCTCGCGAGAGCGCGGTTTGGGAAGTAAGGAATGGCACCCGGTCATTGCAATCAAATGCGTGGGCATCGTTCGCCGGCGCATCTCGATATTCGTTTTTCGAAAAAAGAGAGAGCATCAATATTGTCTTACTCTTACTAAGTATAACGACGCCGTGAGGGTGGCGTAACGGGCCATGCAGAGCCGACGGGCGGAGGGGAGGCTTCCCCGATGAAGGAACTATCCCTTCGATTCCGTTGCTTTTTCGGGCGCTTCCGTTGCCGCGACTTCGGAGCCACTTTCCACGCCCGCCTGTGGAGCCGCTACCGCGGGCGGGGGAGCGATCGGTATCTCTTCTTTCGTTCGTTCTCCAATCGTTATGAGGACCGCTCCGGGGGCCGTCAGAACTTTCACGTCTTTCGAGAATGCGATGTCGCGAACGTAGATGGACTGGCCCGGCTCCGAAAGTCCCGAGAGGTCGACCTCGAACGAGTGGGGGAGCTTCGCCGGGAGCGCTTCGACCTCGATCTCCTCGAGGGTTCGGACGATGGGGAATCCCGCTTTTTGTGCGGGTGCGACGCCTATGAAGTGTACAGGAATTTTCGCCTGGATTTTTTCGTCCATACGGACCCGGTGGAAGTCAATGGCGGTGACGGTTCCGGAGAGGTGGTCGTGCGCAACATCCGCGATGACGGTCGGAATTTTCTCTCCGGCATCGATTACGACCGTGACAATCGAGTGTGCGCCTGCCTCACGGTAGACGCGCGCGAACTGTTTGGCGGATACGGCGACGTGCCGGTTCTCTATGCCGCGTCCGTACACTTCCGCGGGGATGAGACCGTCCCGCCGGAGTGTGCGGACCCGCTTTCCGATCGTGGCTCTCGTGGTGGCGTTGAGTTCCATGGGGTTACCTACAACTTACAACCTACAACAAACAACATGCATAAATTTTCGTTGTTGGTTGTTCGTTCTTGATTACTACTTCTTGTTCTTTGCGACTCGTGGGTTCTTCGATCGGGCACCGCGGGCAACCGCTTTGCTGCGCCGTGCGGTGAATCGTTCGACGCGACCAGCGGTGTCGAGAAACTGTTGGGTGCCAGTGTAGTATGGGTGGCACCTCGAGCAGACCTCAACTCGGATTGCTTCTTTTGTGGAGCCGACCGTGAACGCGTTCCCGCAACCGCAGGTGACCTTTGCGTTGGGATAATACTTTGGATGTATATCTTTCTTCATAAAAACATGTCCCAGTGTCCCATTATTCTACTGAGAAAACAGAAAAAGGCAAGGATCTGAAATACGAAAGAGCCGTACGATATAGATAATAGATAGTCGCTCGTTTTTACTCTAGGAAGTCTTGCGGTCGCACCTCTTCCTAGAGTACAATAAAAATATGAAAAAAGAGGGGAGAGTACCGATTCTTATGCCCGCCGTTCTCCGCATTCTGCAGAGCGGAGTGTGTACGACCGCGGAACTTTTCGACGTATTTTTCTCCACGTACGGAGAATCGTACCGGAAAGCGCGGCAGTACGCATACGGAACGAAGTCTCTCAGAAGCGGAAGGGATTGGGGAGATGCGTATATCGAAGTACAGCGTTTCTATAAACTTTTGAACTATTTGAAACAGCAGGGGTTGGTAGGGAAGGAGAAAAAGAGGGGAGAACGACACGCACGGTGGCGTATCACGTTGGCAGGAAGAAAAAGAATATTGACCGCACGGAAGCAGGAACCGTACCTCGCAGAGAAAGATCGGATTTTGCGGGTCGTTGTGTTCGATGTTCCGGAGTCGGAAAAGACGAAGCGCGAATGGCTCCGAGGAGCGTTACGAGCAATGGGATTCTCGTTACTTCAAGAGAGCGTGTGGGTCGGCGCGCGAAAAATTCCGAAACGGTTTCTGTTCGATTTGGAAGAGCGAGGACTGCTTTCGTGCGTGCATATTTTCTCGGTGTACCGAGAGGGGAGCATGCCCGTGACAAAGGAATGATAACGGCGCTCCGCAGTTTCGTGGTGGCAGTGGTGGTGAGATTTTGCGAGCGGTTTGTGATGTATCCTCCTACTCTAGGAACACCAGCGACCGCAGGACTTCCTAGAGTAGGTTCAGTTGAGTAGCTACTTTTGAGTAGCTACTTTGTGCAGACCCTCTGGGCACGTTTTTGTTGTTGATAACCGACGGCTTGCGAAAATGCGCGGGGGGAAAAAATAGACTTAGGTAGAGAAAAGGTCGATCGGTTGTTTACTAATATTCACCAAAAGGCATGAATATGTTGAAAGACCAAAAAGGAATTTCTCGTCTCGAAGACGAAGTGAGCGACGAAAAAGCCGGCCGAATCGAATGCGAAGGTTTGTAAAACGGGCCATATCTGGGTCCGTTTTACAGCTCGGTCACCTCACCGGCAAACCCCGTGCCCTTGGTGCAAGGCGGGTGATTGACAATGAGCGGCCGCTCTCTATACTGGTACGTGCCTGTACGACTGAGACGAGACGTACCGACCGTACGTTAACATTTGAATCTATCGCAAAGTAAGTCCACATAAGTATCGTTGAGAGTTTTTTACGTTATCCCATGAATAGGGTATAGCCAATAGGGCGTAGGGTTTAGCAGAAATTCTAAACGCTCTAGACCCTAGTCACTAATGGCTGTATCTATTTTTCGAGGATTTGATCCTGGTCCAGGATGAACGCTGGCGGCGTGGATAAGGCAT
>CAYHFV010000084.1:0-2804 GCA_964356055.1 uncultured Candidatus Saccharibacteria bacterium | reverse complement strand
ACCGGCGCCCTTGAAACGTTTCATGAGTTTTTCCTGTGCGGCGCGGAGCGCGAGGGACGTTTCCCTTTTCGCGGTGAGCCACACCATCCGTGGCGGGCGGCCGGGCGGGGCATATTGGATACGGTCGAAATCGACCGCGATCGGCGCGGTCTCGCGGGCGACCTCCTCCACCGCGGCTTTGATGCGCGGGATGAGCGATTCGTCTGTCTCGCCGAGGAAAATGATAGTGAAGTGCCAGTTCTCACGGAGGGTGATGCGCGAACGGGGCGGGAGCGCGTCCCGTACCGATTCGAGTTCCGCCTCAAGCGAGTCAGCAACGTCGGCGGGGATCGGTATCGCGATAAAGAGCCGTCTTTCCATACGGCCTATGGTAGCATACCCGGTAGTGAATCTGCGACCACGGGTGTTGGTTCACGTTTCATGCGCTCCCGGCTACAATAATGGTGGTTTTGTTCGTTTCAGTTTCCGAGGCGGTACCTACCAGAGAGAACTTGTCGCAGTTTTACTACCGGGCGTAGAATACAGTCGTGGCTGAAGATCACATTTCATCGAAATCGTACCTCGAGACGCTGAGGTCGCGTCAGCGTGACAACCGCGCCCACCGCCGCTACCAAGCGGTCGGCGCGGAACTTGCCGAGATGCTCTCCGACCGGAAGCATACCGCGCTCTACATCAAGCTCGCGATGCAATTCGACGAAGAGCGGCTGCGGGCGCTCGCTCGTTCAGTCGCGGGGCGGGTGAACATCAAAAACCCCGGTGCCTACTTCATGCGCGTGCTCTACGGAAACAATACGGCGACGAGTGACAAGCAACGAGAGACGAGCAAAGAAAAGGGCCGACAAAAATAGTTTTTCTCGCTGGTCTCCTGTCCCTCGTCTCTTGTTATTCGTCACGTGTCTCTTGTAACTCCCATGGACCTCATCATAACAACCGCGACTAAAAAGGACGAGCGGTCTCTCCGGACGAGGACCGTTCCGTTCGATTTTTCGAAAGCGGGAAAGGGAGAGGTGCGGGAGCTCCTGCGGCGCATGCGCGAGGCGATGCGGGAGGCGAACGGCATCGGCCTCTCCGCGAACCAGATCGGTCTCCTCTGGCGCGTCTTTGTCGCCCAGGTTCCTGACGGCGAGGGGAAGCTGAAACGGTACGCGATCTTCAATCCGGAACTTTCGAAGCACTCGAAAGAGACCGAGACGCTCGAGGAGGGATGCCTCTCGGTTCCCACGACGTGGGGACTGGTCGAACGGCACTACCGCCTCACGCTCACGGGGCAGGACCAGAACGGCAAGCGGGTGAAAATCAAGGCGTGGGGGCTCCTCGCGCGCGTCTTCCAGCACGAGGTTGACCACCTCGATGGAAAGCTGTTCGTCGACCGCGCGGAAAAGCTCCACCGAGTGACAAGTGACAGGGAGACGAGTGACAAGGGACGAGAAACGAGAGGGCAAAAACGGCAATGAAACGGTTCACGAAATTGATAGCGTGGCAGAAAGCACACCAACTTGTTCTTAGTGTTTATAAAACATCGCAGAAATTCCCTGCGAGTGAATTGTACGCGCTCACAAATCAGATACGTCGGGCGGCCATTTCAATTACCAGCAATATTGCCGAGGGGTTTGGTAGAAATCATAAACGGGAGAAGACCCAGTTCTGTTACCTTGCACTCGGTTCCTTGAGCGAGCTACAGAATCAACTCATCACTGCACACGACCTTGGTTACCTTCCTAAGAAAGAATTTGAGACCCTTGTCGCTCTGAGCGAAGAGGTTCACCGACTTACGTACGGTTTGATACGACATCTCGAAAAGGAGCATTAGCATGAATCACTCGTCTCTCGTTACTCATCTCTCGTCACCTTTATGACGTACATCTTCTTCGGTACGCCGCGGTTCGCGGCGATCGTCCTCGAACGGCTCATCGCCGCCGGCCTGCCCCCCGTCGCGGTCGTCACGAACCCCGACCGTCCAGTAGGACGAAAGAAGGTCGTTACTTCCCCGCCGGTAAAAACGCTCGCCGTGGAACGTGCCATTCCAGTCCTCCAGCCGGAAACGCTCAAGGGTTTCGAGGACGAACTCCGGAAACTAAACGCCGATCTTTTTCTTGTCGCCGCGTACGCGAAGATCATCCCGAGGGAGATCCTCGGTATTCCGGGGCGCGGTACGCTCGGTATCCATCCATCCCTTCTTCCCCGCTACCGCGGCGCCTCCCCCATCCAGACGGCGATACTGAAAGGCGATGCCGTCACTGGCGTCACGCTCTACCTTTTGGATGAAGCGATTGACCACGGCCCGATTGTGGCACAGGAGACGCTCGGCAACGTGGACATGGGGGTCGCGACCTACGCCGATCTCGAGGAAAAACTGGCAACCCTCGGCGGCGCTATGGCGGTTCGCGTGCTTCCCGCGGCAGTTGCCGGCGCGCTCGCGCTGCAGCCGCAGGACGAAGGTGCGGCGACGCCCACAAAGAAATTTAGGGCGGAGGATGGGTTCGTCGAGTGGGATTACCTCACCGCCGCGATGAGCGGCACGGCAGAGGAAATGGCCTCTATTATCCACCGGCGCATCCGTGCATTGAATCCGGAGCCGGGCGTCTGGACGCTTGATGGTGAGCGGCGGATGAAACTGCTCGAAGCGGCGCTCGAGGGAGGGCGGCTCAAGCTCACGCGCATTCAGTACGCCGGCGAAAAACCAAAGAATTTGCAGTAAAAAATCACTCCCCCTAATTTCACCACTCCGACTCTTTCTTCGCTTCTGGGTGGGGCGCGTCGAGAAAGTTCTGCTCTGCCTGACGCCAGTTCACAATGCGCCAGAA
>CAYHFV010000083.1:0-2862 GCA_964356055.1 uncultured Candidatus Saccharibacteria bacterium | reverse complement strand
CACGCAGATGGAATGTTACGCGGCGTACTGGGATTACGAAACGATGATGCGATTCGTCGAGCGGTTGTACCGTGAGGTGATCCAGGCGGTTTTCGGGACGCTCACGCTCTCGATGCGGGGCCAAGCGATCGATTGGGGGAAGCCGTGGCCCACCGTCGATTACTACGAGGTGTTCGAGCGGGAAACCGGCATGAATCTTGCGGGTGCAACCGCCGAGGCGCTTAAAAAGAAAGCGCACGACCTCCGGCTCGATACGACAAAGGCGATCGGGCGAGGACGGCTCATCGACCTCATTTACAAGAAGGCGGTTCTCCCGAAACTCATCGAACCCTGCTTTCTCGTCGACCCCCCGGTCGATGTGGAACCGCTCGCGAAGCGCCTCGAACGCGACCCGGAACGCGTCGCGCGGTTCCAGGTGATTGCCGTCGGTACCGAACTCGGAAAGGGATTTTCTGAATTGAACGACCCCCAAGACCAGCGCCAGCGCTTCGAGGTTCAGATGCGTCTCCGCGCGGCGGGAGACACCGAGGCGGAGCGGCTCGATGAAGATTTTTTGGAGGCATTGGAGTACGGCATGCCCCCAGCGGCCGGATTCGGAATGTCAGAGCGACTCTTTGCGATTCTCGCCGACAAGCCAGTGCGGGAAACCGTGTTTTTCCCGTTGATGAGAGATAGTCACTAGGAACTAGCCACTAGTATGCAACTAAGTGAATTCAAAAGATTCATCAGGACGGAAAACAGAAGGTTGAGAAAGAGGTATGGCAATTACACGGACGAGGAAAAACGGATTCTCGCGAGGACGGTGAAACTTACTGAAGAACTTGGTGAATTATGCGATGAGGTATTGAATTATA
Organism: uncultured Candidatus Saccharibacteria bacterium; assembly: GCA_964356055.1. Taxonomy (GTDB): domain Bacteria; phylum Patescibacteriota; class Minisyncoccia; order UBA6257; family GWB1-50-10; genus JAUSKB01. Next base: position 2,008 of record CAYHFV010000083.1, on the reverse strand, counting down.
ATTCCCTACAGCGGAAAGAAAAGCTCGATTATCACGATGGTAAAAACTTATCTGAAGAGTTTGCTGATGTTGTTATTACAACCTTTCTGCTTGCCGAGGTTATGAAAGTCGACATGGAGAAAGCGCTGAAACAAAAGATAACGAAGGTAAACAAAAGGTATACCCTACTGGCTAAACCCTAGTGGCTAATCACTATTCCTATGCTTGACGTCCAATTCATTCGCGATAACGCCGACCTCGTGAAAACCGGAGTTCAGAAAAAAGGAGTTGATCCGAAACTGGTCGACAAATTTTTGCGCCTCGACGATGACTGGCGAGTGAAGACGAAAACGCTCGTGGAGCTGAACGCCGACCAGAACACGCTCTCGAAGGAACTCGCACGGGGGCAGAGCGAAGACCTGATGAGCAAGGCGCAGCTTTTGAAGAAGCGTGTTGCCGATATGTCGCACGAGCGCGATGAGGCATCGGCAAGACGCGATGAGGTACTCCGGAAATTACCGAACCTCCCACTTGAGGAAGTCCCAGTAGGCCCCGACGAATCGGGAAACCGCGTCCTCCGTGAGGTTAATGAACAGCCGACGTTTGTATTTGAACCGAAGGACTACCTCTCACTCGGTGAGTCTCTTGGCTTGGTTGACGTAAAGCAGGCGGGAGACGTGTCGGGGCCGCGGTTCGGGTATCTGCTCCGCGAAGCGGTGCTCCTCGAGTTCGCGCTCGTCAGGCTCGCGCTCGACACACTTCTCCCCGAAGGGTTCATCCCTGTCATCCCTCCGGTACTCGTGAAGGACAAGATGATGCAGGCAATGGGCTACCTCGATCGCGATGCCGACCGAGAGGAGACGTATTTCCTCGAGAAGGATAAACTCTACCTTGTGGGAACCTCCGAGCAGTCTATAGGGCCGTTCCACGCGGGAGCGGTCATCTCGGAGCTCGATCTTCCGAAGCGGTACGTTTCATTCTCGACCTGTTTCCGCCGCGAGGCGGGGTCCTACGGCAAGGACACGAAAGGGATTCTCCGTGTCCACCAGTTTGACAAGGTGGAACTGTTCAGTTTTTGCCACCCGGACCGGTCCCGCGAGGAGCACCAGTTTCTCCTCTCTCTCGAAGAGCGGCTCATGCAGGCGCTCCACCTTCCATACCGAGTCATTGAAATGTGCACTGGTGATCTCGGGAATGTCGCCGCGGCGAAGTATGACATCGAAGCGTGGTTCCCCTCGCAGGGTGTCTACCGTGAGACACACTCGACCTCGAACTGCACCGACTACCAGGCACGTCGCCTAAATGTGAAATACAAGCCGAAGGAAGGAAAGGCACGATTCGTTCACACACTGAACGGAACCGCGTTTTCACAGCGGCCGATTCTCGCCATTCTCGAAAACTGCCAGACGAAGGAGGGGACGGTGAAGGTGCCGAAGGCGCTCCAGCCGTACGTAGGGAAAGCGGAGATCGGGAAGAAATAACCGCCGCCCCCTACGGTGGTCCCGCCCCGACCACACGTCGGGGTTTTTCTTTTCCCGCACGCTGGGTACAATGGAATCGATGGGAGGTTTTATCCGTCGGATACTATGGCTCGTCGTCATCGCGGGGCTCGCCTACGCGGCGTACGTTGCCTACGTTCGCTGGTGGGACGAGGGGCTCACGGACCGGGTACGGGAGGCAGTCGGCGGTTTCCTTGGGAAGACGACGGAGCAGGTCGCCGAGCGGGTTACCGAAACGGTTGAGGAACGGGCACGCGAGTACGCGAGCTCGGTTATCGGCGAAGCGGAAGGGGCGGTGACGCGCTACGTTCGGAAAAAGGCGGCAGAAGCGCTCGCGTCATTCGGCGCGAAAATCGGCGAAACTGCGGAGACGCTCGGGGGGAGCTCAACCAGCGTTCGTTTCCCGGCAGGCGTGCTCCCCATCGCGACTGGCACCGGCTTTCTGGTTCCGCCTCCTCCTGCCACGATTGTGACGAAAACAAATACGCCGCTCGTGTTCTCCGTGACGCGGGGGGTTTCCTATGTAGTTG
>CAYHFV010000082.1:0-2910 GCA_964356055.1 uncultured Candidatus Saccharibacteria bacterium | reverse complement strand
GGTTTGTTTCCTTGTGGGGGTTTTTGGGTTAAATTTGCGGGGGGTGGGGGGCCTCTCCGCCATCTCCATGGTGCTCGTGGTCGGCCTCTGGCTCCTCTACGCCAGAGCGGTTATTCCCTCCCTCGCTCCGGCGGAGGCGGCGGAAACCGACGGGATTATGAGCACGTTCGGCCGGGGGGTCCGGGTGCTCGCAGACTCGGTGAGCGGCGAATGGCGAAAAACCAAAGAGAAGATCGTTCCGCTTTTCAAAACGATCGAGCGGACGGTTGAGCGCGCCAACCAGTTCTCGGTACAACCGACCGCTGCTCCCGCCTCGTCGTCCGCAACATACCCCTCACCCGCAGAACCAAACCACGCGCCTCCGGAAATCGGGCCGCTCCCCGAACTCATCGCGGTGACAAGCACGCCAACCACGACGGAATCCTTCTAACATATGGGGGAGCGGAAAAAACACGAACCAACACCCGCGGCATCGACCGGCGCGCGCATCGAACCGCAGGAGATCACCGACGAGCTTCGTGAATCGTACCTTCAGTACGCGATGTCGGTCATCGTTTCGCGCGCACTCCCCGACGGGCGGGACGGTTTGAAGCCGGTGCAGCGACGCATCCTTTGGGCAATGTGGGACACAGGACTCACCCATGGGGCGAAGTTCAAAAAATCGGCGAACGTCGTGGGCGAGGTGCTCGGCAAATACCACCCGCACGGCGATGCGGCGGTGTACGACGCCTTAGCGCGCATGGCGCAGGATTTTTCGCTCCGCTACCCGCTCGTGGACGGCCAGGGGAACTGGGGATCGGTAGACGGCGACGCTCCCGCCGCGATGCGCTACACCGAGGCGCGACTCACGAAGGCCGCCGAGGAGGCGCTCGAGGACATCGAAAAGGAAACGGTCGACTGGCAACCGAACTATGACAGCTCGCGCCTCGAGCCGAGGTACCTCCCTGCAAGGCTCCCGAACCTGCTCTTGAACGGCACGCTCGGCATCGCGGTCGGTATGGCGACCTCAATTCCCCCCCACCACCTCGGGGAAGTCGTCGACGCGACCGTGTATCTCGCAGAGCATCCGGACACCAACGTGCAGGATCTTATGCGGTTCATCAAGGGGCCCGACTTTCCAACCGGCGGCGTCATCTACGACCGAAAGGCGATCGAAGACGCATACCGGACGGGCCGCGGCTCGATTACCACGCGTGCGGTCGCCGCGATCGAGGAACGGAAGGCGGGCAGCTACCAAATCGTCATCTCGGAAATCCCGTACCAGGTGAACAAATCCGACCTCCTCGAAAAAATCGCCGGGCTCGTCCAAGACAAAAAGATCGAGGGCATCCGCGACCTTCGCGACGAATCAGACCGCGAAGGGCTCCGCATCGTGGTCGAGCTCAAATCGGACGCGGTGCCACAAAAAGTGGTAAACCAGCTCTATGAGTACACGGAGCTCCAAAAGAACTTCTACTTCAATATGCTCGCGCTCGTGGACGGGCTTCAGCCGCAGATCCTCTCGCTCAAAGAGGTCCTCGCCGCGTACCTTGAGCACCGCACACTCGTGGTGCGCCGGCGCACCGAGTTCGACCTGAAAAAGGCGGAGGAGCGCGCCCACATTTTGACGGGTCTCGTGAAAGCCTTGGACGAGATCGACAAGGTCATCGCAACCATCAAGAAATCAAGGGACCGCGCCGCCGCGCACGCAAACCTCGTCGAAAAGTTCAAGTTCACGGCGGTGCAGGCGGACGCCATCCTCGAAATGAAACTGCAGACGCTCGCCGGGCTCGAGCGCGAGAAGCTCGAAGCTGAACTTAAAGAAAAGAAAAAACTCATCGAGGAGCTTCGGCTTATTTTGAAGCACCCTAAAAAAATCGTCGAGGTGATTGTGAAAGAGCTCGCCGCGCTCAAGACCGCTTTCCCCGACGCGCGTCGCACCGCCGTGGTCGCCTCTGGGCTCACCGAGTTCCGCGAAGAGGACCTCGTGGCGAACGAGGAAATCATCGTGACGCTCTCCGAAGACGGCTATATCAAACGGATGCCACCGACCGCGTTTCGCGCCCAGCGGCGCGGCGGCAAGGGGCTCATCGGGTTCGAACTCAAAGACGAGGATCGCATCCACCAGCTCATCTCGGCCTCCACGCACGACAACTGTCTCTTCGTCACCGACCGCGGACGCGTTTTCCAAACGAAGGCGTACGAAATCCCGATCGCGGCGCGTACCGCGAAGGGGAAGCTCGTGCACAACTTCCTCGAGATCCCGCCGGACGAGCGGGTGGCGGCGGTCGTGGCGTACCGGAAAGACGCCGTTGGATTCCTCGTCATGGTCACCCGGGGCGGGCTCGTGAAAAAAACACTGCTTAAGGACTTTGGGAATGTCCGCAGAACCGGCATCATCGCATTGAAACTCAAGCCGGATGACCGCTTGGTCTGGGTCACCCCTTCGTCAGGCAGCGATGAGGTGCTCGTGTGCACGGCGAGCGGCCAGGCCATTCGTTTCCCGGAGCGTGACGTGCGTCCCATGGGGCGCACCGCCGCCGGCATCAAGGCGATACGGCTCCGGCGCGGCGATTCAGTTGCCGGCGCTGGTATAATAAGGAAAGCGGATAAGAGCACGACGCGCGAGCGCGTGCTCACCGTCATGGCGAACGGCTTCGCCAAACAGACACCGCTTGCTGAATATAAAACGCAGCGGCGCGGCGGTGGAGGCATTCGCACCGCCAAGGTCACCGAAAAAACAGGCCCGGTCATCGCCACGCACACCGTGACTGACGAAACCGAGGAGGTGATCGCCTTCACCGCGCGAGGGCAGGCAATCCGGACGCACCTGAAAGATATCCGCACCGGGGGTCGCGCTACCCAAGGCGTCCGTATCATGAACATCGAGAAGGGGGATTCGCTCGTCGGCATCGTCTGCCTCTGAAGGGC
>CAYHFV010000081.1:0-2916 GCA_964356055.1 uncultured Candidatus Saccharibacteria bacterium | reverse complement strand
GCGGTGACCAGCGATCCTTCGTGGACCGACGACTTCGACGCGCCCGAGGCGGTGCTGGTAGCGGCGTGGGCGCGGCGGCAGATCGACATGCTGGCCAGCGACGTCTTCCTATTTGGCGTGTCGGCGTTCGAAGTGACGGGCGATGCGCTGCCTCGGCGCGTGGCCCCACGGTTCATCCCCGCCCCCGTGCGCCTCGCCACGGTCGAGCATCTCAACGTGCCGCCGTTCACGACGTTCATGACAGCCCCCGAGAGCGGGAAGGCGCCTGCGAGTGCCGTCGTGTCCGCGGTGATCGCGGAGACCGAGTCAATCGAGAACCCAACCGTCCCCGTGTAGTTGCCCATGAGGAGGTTGAAGCGGATCAGAAACGTTGCGCTCTGGCCCGCGCCCACTGTAATCGGCGTTGCGGGGAAAGTGAGAAGGATCGTGTTGTCCGCGTTGATCGAGGTCACCACGTTCCCATAGCGGCTCCCCATCGCGTCAACGATCTCAACACCGTTCAAGTTCGTGTTGGCGAGGAAACCCGCCTTCATCACTTTAACCGCCGTCACTTTGACGGCCTTCGAACCAGCGGCGAGGACGAACTTCAAGGCAGGGTTGAATGCCGTGCCCGAACCGATCGTCTTCGCCCCCGGTGTGTCAGCGGCGAGCGAGACCTGGAGGTCGGTGCCCGAAGGAACAACCACCGGGCCAGGACCTGGCGTCACTGAGCTCATCGCTGCACGCGTGATTGGACCAAAGTACCCCACCGCCGGCGAGATGTTTTTATCCTTCTGCCATGCGGCGAGCGCTGCCTTGGTCATCGGGCCGAAGTAGCCCGTCGGCGCGCTGATCTTCAGATGACCGCTTGCGATCAGTGCGTTCTGGAGTGCGGTGACGTCAGCGCCACGGCTGCCCACAGTGAGGTTGCGGGTAAACGTGTAGGAGGTCGTCGGACCGCTCGTAGAAGCGTTTAACTGAGCTTGCAAGGCGGTAATCTGAGCTAAGAGCGCCGCGATCTGCGCCTGGAGATCGGCCGTTGTTTGGCCGAACGCAACCGGCGCAGAGAGGGATACCGTCGTAATCACGGAAATCCCCACTGCGGTAATTTTTGCTGCTAACTTACTCATGTATGTTTTTGTATGTTTTCGACTCATTTGGTTTTTTCCCCCACGATCATGAGTCATGAAAGCGAGGTAATCGACCTTTGTGGTTTCCGGAACACCGCGGCGCACCGTCACCGCCGCTCCGCTAGTGAGGATGGGAGCGACTCAGGCGTGCCGCATGTGGGTTGGCAGCCAATAAATCCCCACACCTTCCCAGAATACCCTGCGGTCTTGCCGCAGAGATGAATGAGCGTGTGTGCGTTGTTCCTTCCCACAGGGTCAATACCCTACGGGAAGGTGTGGGGATAAAACGAAAAAATCTCGCTTCGAGCGAGACAAAAACGCGACGGGAGGTACGGAGAACTGCCCCTCTACTTGGGCCTTCCCGTACACCTGATCCCTTCGCGGCTTAGCCTCACTCTAAGCCCCGATGAATACCTTGAGGTGCACTAGACTAGATAAGTCTAGTACCTCCTCTCCTGGTGTCAAAAAAGCGCTGTGGAAAACCTGTCACGTGTGGCCTTCCACCTTATTATAACGACGCTTGAAAGGCGCTGTTACATTCAAGCGGGATTCACACCTGAGAAGACGCGGCCGCGAACACAAGTACGGAAAAAATGGTGAAGACCACCAGTTCCCGGAGGATCATCCGGACGTCCATTATCCCCCCAAGGTGTGCGATGAGACCGTCGCGGATGAGGAGAATAACAAGCGAGAGGAGGATGGCGGCATTCACAAACCCGAGCGGTAAAAAGAGCAGGATGGTCGATACCTCGACCGCGGCGAGCGCGGCGGCGGCGGCAAGGACAGTCGTACGGCGGCCCCACACGGTCCCCTCGAAGGCGATTGTCTCCCGAACGAGGAGGAGGGTTCCCAGAAAAACCGCGAGCGGCGCAACCTGAACCACAAAAGAGAGCGAGGAGAGCGACGATTCGTTGAGGCCAAAAAAGAGGAGGTACACGGAGGTAAGGAGCGCGGTGTTTGCGACGCCGTAGAAGGTGTCGCGGCGGGGATTTGTGGTTCCGGCGAGGAAGAAGAGTATCGCGAAGAGGGACCAGTGGGCGGCGAGAATCGCCACGATGAACCATCCCGCGACCGCCGGAGGGAGCACCGCAATCGAGAGCGCGAGGCCCGCAACGCCGCACCCCGCCGCGAACACAAACGACACCCGCACCACTCGGCGGCGCGGCGGTTCTTTGAGGTACCCTACGCCGAGCGCGAGCACAAAGAGCACGAGCGCCCACCAGGAGAACGAGAGCGCAGCGACTCCAAAGAGGAGCGCGGTCGCGACGCCTCCCTTAGCGAGTGAGCTCCACGCGCTGTGATTTCGTAAGAATCGCATTCACCTTCTGACCGTTCTTCACTTCGCCGCGAACCATTTTATCGGCGAGGGCATCGACGATGATTTTTTGGATGAGGCGTTTAATCGGCCGCGCGCCGAAATCAGGGTCGAATCCGTGCTCGACGAGGTACCGCCGCACCTCCGGTTTCACGACGAGCGTGATCTCGCGCTCCCGGAGGCGCTCCATGAGCTTCTCAAGCTGGATGTCAACAATTTTCCCGATCTCGGAGGGGGAGAGCGAATTGAAAATGGTGATGTCGTCGAGCCGGTTCAAGAATTCAGGTTTGAATGTCTGCCGCAGTTCGGTCATAACCTGCTCCCGAAACTTTTGCTCCTGCGCCTCCCGCTCTCCTCCGCCCGCGGCACCGAATCCGAGGCTTGAAATCTCACGGAAATAGGTACTCCCCACGTTCGAGGTCAGGATAATGACGGCGTTCTTGAAATTCACCACCCTCCCTTTGCCGTCGGTGAGCCGCCCGTTGTCCAAAA
>CAYHFV010000080.1:0-2960 GCA_964356055.1 uncultured Candidatus Saccharibacteria bacterium | reverse complement strand
CAAGCGGAAGTTCAAGAGAGAGAGAGTAACCTACCTCCACCCGAAGCTCGAACCGATCCTCGCGACCACCTACGGCGTCGGCATCTACCAGGAACAGATGATGCGCATCGCGCGCGATCTCGCCGGCTTCACACTCGCGGAAGCGGACACGCTCCGCAAAGCGATCGGCAAGAAGATAAAATCGCTCCTCGACGAGCAGGAAGAGCGGCTCGTGAAGGGAATGATCCGGAACGGCATCGACCCCAAGACCGCGAAGAACATCTGGGAGCTCTTTCCGCCCTTCGCGCGGTACGGCTTCAACCGCAGCCACGCCGCCTGCTACGCCCTGATCGCCTACCAGACCGCCTACCTCAAAGCCCACTACCCCGTGGAATTCACGGCGTCGCTCTTGAATATCGGCGGCACCGACATCGACCGCATCAACTTCTTGGTCGGCGAAGCGAAGCGCCTCGGCATCAAAGTGCTCCCGCCCGATCTGAACGCATCGGCGCGCGATTTCGCGACCGACGGCGGGAACATCCGCTTCGGGCTCCTCGCGGTGAAGAACCTCGGGGCCACCATCGTTGAGGTCGTCATCACCGAGCGGATGCGCGGCGGCCCCTACACCGATCTCGGAAACTTCCTCTCGCGCATCCACCACCGGGACCTGAACAAAAAATCGCTCGAGGCGATGATCAAGTGCGGCATTTTCGACTCACTTGAGATCGAACGGGGACAGGCGCTCGCGAATATCGACGACCTCCTCAAGTTCAACCAGGCCGCAAAAAAGATCACCGTGATGAACCAGGAGAGCCTGTTCGGACCGGTCTCTTTGACTGCGACGCTCCGCTTGAAACCTGGAGCGCCCGCCGCGAAGCGGGACCTCCTCCTCTGGGAAAAGGATCTCCTTGGCCTCTACTTGACCGACCACCCCTTAAACGAATACCGGGCGAGCCTCGCGGGCGCGAAACCCATCAAGGAGATCGTCGCGATGCCGAGTCCGCCAGCCGGCGGAGCAGATCGAAGCGGTCCCCGCCTCCGGCTCGCGGGCATCATCTCGGGCATCCAGAAGATCATGACGAAGACCGGCCAACCGATGCTCTTCGTGACGCTCGAGGACCTCGAGGACAATTTGGAGGTGCTCGTTTTCTCCGACACGCTCGCGAAGCACCCGCTCATCTGGCAACCGAATAAGGCGATTATGGTCTCAGGGCGACTCTCGTGGCGGGACAACGAGCCGAAGCTCATCTGCGACGGGGTGAAGGAGCTGTAAAAAAAAGGCACTAGAAGCCGGGGACTAGGGGAGCTAGACGTTAGTAGCAAAAACCCCGCGCACTGCGCGGGGCTCGCTTCACACTCAAGCCACTGGAACGACGAGGCGGCGGCAGGCTTTGTACCACTCATCAACCTCCCACACATCGCTTTTTTTGAACGGCTGCAGCAACACACCAAGTTCTCGTTTCGAGCAATAGAAAACCGAGGCGACAAAAAACCTGTCACTGACCTGAAACAAGAAGAAGGTGCCGTAACCCTTCTCCTCACTCAGCCAGGAGGGGTGTGATTGCACGAACTCAACAATCTGGTGCTGGGTAAGTGCCAACGCGTGCAGCTCCCTTCCCAGCGCACCAAAGATTTTTGCGAAGTCCGCAGACGCGACAATTTCGAAAACGTTCACGGGTGTTCGCGGGGTCGGCCGGCTCGGTACGTTGATTTCACTCTCCTTAAAATCCTCGTTCACATACCAAACGATGTTGTGCTCCACACTCGCGATAGTTTTTTTCCCATCCACCGAACCGATGCTGAGAGCGCCATCACCAGACAAGAGCCTAAGGATCTCGGACATTTAATTAACCCTCCCTGAGGTTTGTTTTGGAAAAGAATGAAACGACTAGAAAAGACTATAGCGTATAATCAAAATCTCGTCAATATCTTTCGAAAACACCAGGACAGGCGGTATAATCAACCCATCATGCCAAAATCGAAAAAGGCACCCAAACCCGGCGCGGCCGATCACCTCGACCACCTCCGGCACTCGCTCGCCCATCTCCTCGCGGCGGCGGTCCTGGATATCTACCCGGGGACCAAGAATACCATCGGTCCCTCAATCGAGAACGGGTTCTACTACGACTTCGAGTTCGAGAAACCCATCTCAGACGAGGACCTGCCGAAGATCGAGGCGCGGATGCGCGAGATTCTCAAGGAGTGGCGCTCCTTCGAGCGGCAGGAGGTGACGGTCGCGGAAGCGAAGAAGCGCTTCGCGAAGAATCCGTACAAGCTCGAGCTCATCGACGAGTTCTCGAAGGAAGGGAAAACGCTCTCCCTCTACACGTCGGGTCCGCCGGCCGGCGGATTCACCGACCTCTGTCGCGGCGGGCACGTCGAAGATGCGCGGACCATTCCCCCCGACTCGTTCGCCCTTTCGCACCTCGCGGGCGCTTACTGGCGCGGCGACGAGACCAACACGATGCTCACGCGCATCTACGGCCTCGCCTTCGCAACCAAGCGTGAGCTCGACACCCACCGCGTCCTCGTCGAGGAAGCGAGAAAACGCGACCACCGGAAGCTCGGCAAGGCGCTCGACCTCTTTACCTTCTCGCCGCTCGTCGGGAGCGGTCTCCCACTTTACACCCCGCGCGGCGCTTTCGTGCGCCGGGCACTCACCGACTACGTCGAGGAGCTCCAGGCTGCGGCGGGCTACGAGCAGGTGTGGACGCCGCAGATCGCGAAAGCGGACCTCTTTAAAATCTCCGGCCACTACGACAAGTACCGGGACAGCATGTTCCGCGTCCACTCCAACTACTCGGAGGAGGAATTCTACCTGAAGCCGATGAACTGCCCCCAGCACACGCAAATCTACGCATCGCAGCCCCGGAGCTACCGCGACCTGCCGATCCGCATGACCGATTTCGCCATGCTCTACCGCGACGAAAAACCGGGCGAACTGAACGGTCTCGCTCGCGTCCGCTCCTTCTCGCAGGATG
>CAYHFV010000079.1:0-3135 GCA_964356055.1 uncultured Candidatus Saccharibacteria bacterium | reverse complement strand
GAGCGACTCGCCGCCGGGCGCGAATCCGAGATCGAACTCGTCGAGGGTTTCTCTCGTGAGCGTCCGGCTCGCGAGGTACGCGAGCGCCTCGGGCGTCTTCGGGAGCGCCGCGCGGTAGAACGCCTTCGCCTCTTCATGCATGTCGTAGAGCACGCCGAACTCGCGCTCCGCTTGGGGATTCAACGTTCGGAGCTCGATGCCGGCGCGTTCAGCGAGGAAGCGGAGCGCCTCGGGAAATTCGAGGTGCTCGTACTTCATCACGAACGAGATCACGTCGCCGCCCTCCCCACACCCGAAGCAGTGCCACCCGCGCCGCTCCGGCGAGACGATGAACGAAGGGGTCTTCTCCTGGTGGAAGGGGCAGAGCGCTTTGAAGTTCTTGCCCGCGGGCGCAAGCGTGAGGTAGGAACGCAGAAACTCGACGATGTTGAGCCGTTCCTTGATGAGGTCGACGTCTTTGGTGGCCATCGGTCACCTTCAGTGTACCCCCACACCCACCTCCAAAACAATTGTTGCCTCACTCGTTCAGTACCACCGTTTTTCCAGTCTTATCGGTTGCCCGCATGGGGCAGATGCGGGGGTGTGCCTCGTGGCACATCGTCCGGTTGCGGGAGTAACGTACGGGAGGTATAGTGGCGGCAGCAAACTTTAGAAGAATGGAGGCGGTATGGGATTGGAACTTGCGGTCTTTCTTGGTATGGCGGGGGCGTTCATCGTAGGCTCCCTCCCCGCCGGGTACCTTCTGGGACGCCTGCGGGGCATCAACATTCGCGAGCACGGCAGTAAGAACGTCGGCGCAACAAATGTTTTTCGGACACTCGGCACGGGCTACGGCATCGCGGTCCTTCTCTTCGACGGGCTCAAAGGCTTCGCGGCGGTGGGACTTATCCCTGCCGCCTGCGTCGGGCTCACGGCTGACTGGGCGGCGCTCTCTCTATGGACGCAGAACCTCGTCGAGGTCCTCATCGGTTCCGCGGCAATCGCGGGGCACATGTGGTCCATCTTCACCGGATGGGACGGCGGCAAGGGCGTCGCGACCGCCGCGGGCGTCTTCCTCTGCATCGATTCCACGGTCACGGGGATCGCGACACTCACCTTCCTCGCGGTATTCGTGAGGTTCCGATACGTTTCACTGGGGTCGCTTCTCGGGACCCTCGCCGCGGCCACGGCCGCGGTCGCGCTCGGCCGCGAGCTTCCGACCGTGGTGCTCACGCTCTTCTTGGTGGCTTTCATCGCCATTCGCCACCGGGCGAACATCGCCCGCATGAGGAGCGGCACCGAGCCGCGCGTGCGCCTTCCCTGGGAGCAGAAACAAAAAAATCCGTCCTGAACATTATTAAGGGACGGATTTTTGTTTTTACAATCTCCTTTATAGATCTTCCGGGGACATCGTTTCGATTCTCCCCATGATGGTATCGCGCCTGAAAACGCGGGTGTGGAAATACTCACGCATCTTTTTCTTCTTCTCGAAACAAAGGGAATGAGTTTTCGCCTTGTCGTAAGCGGTGAAAACAAACGGCTCCAAATCTGCTGCCATAAAGTGGTAATAGGTCAGCGCTCGACCGGTCCGGCCATTGCCGTCCACAAAGGGGTGTATCCACTCGAAATCAAAGTAGAGATCGGCGATGCGTCGCACATTTTCTTCGCGGGTAAATTTCGGGGCCGCCAACCGCCATCGCGTGGAACGGCGTATCCAGTTCCGCATGAGCCGCGGAATATCCTTTCCCGGCGGGCACCGCCGGATGAGGCGCCGCTCCGTCAGTATGACATCCCCGAGGGGGAACCAACTCTCATGGATGATCGACACCCCGCCGATGCGATATCGCCCGATCGCCTCCGAACAAAGCTGCTTGCCGCCTTCCTTTAGATGCTGCTCGCGAGTGATAAGACTCTGTACCGTACAAATTGCCGCCTCATCGAGCGGCGCGCGCTCGTGAGCGAGTGAATCGAGAAAAAAGAGGGCGCCGACGTGCCCCGTCGCGCGCCGGGCGATGATATCCGCCCGGAGCTCCTTCCGGTTGTTCCCGATGTTCTCGATAGCATCCGACTCGAAAATGAAGTTCTCGAGAAAAAGTGTCGCGTCCACCGTATCCTCCTGTAGTGAAGTTTGTGAAATGAGACTGGTTTCTCACCTCACGGTACCCGACCGGGAGGCGAAAAACAAGAACCCCGCGAGTCCGAGGATTCACGGGATACCTTTCATTCTTTCAGACGCGACGTTACAGCGAAACGGAAATGCTGCCGCCGAAGCTTACATTCCGGTGGTTGTGGTACTTCCACTCCCCCGTCTCAGTGAAAGTGAACGAGTAGACCTCGCCGGGGGCGTAGGCGCGGCGCGCGTCGAAGGCGGGGTAGTTCGTGTGCGTCGGGTGCGGAGCCGAGGCAACCCACAGTAAGTGCGAGGATTCGTTCACAAACCGGACGGTGTCGCCCCGCATCACAAGGAGCGAATTCGGCGAGAAGCCGTTCTCGGTGTACCGGACCACGTGCTCCTCGGGTGGCGCTTCGGTCGTTCGAGGACCCAATGATCCGCCAGAGGGCGGTGCGGGCGGCTCCTCCGGCGTCACCACCATTTCAGGAACGGTGCCTCCGGGCACCGGCTGCCCCTGCGAGACAGGCGGCGGTGGCGCGGGTACCTCGGCGGACAGACCTCCGGCCTGCCCGGCCGGCAGGCGGGCTGGCGGAGGTGACTGCGACTTCATAAGCAAGAATGCAGCGATACCACCTCCAAGGACGACAAGGGCGACGACGATGAGAATAACGGGGGCGATGCCCCGGCGACTGTTAAGTGATGACATAGAAGGTTATTGTAGCATTTCAACTTGCGGGAGCAAATCTAAGAAAGAACCCCGTCACTACTTTCATACTCCTCTTTGAATGGCAGTGCACCGCCGCGACACTTAACATCGACTTTTGTCCCGGAGGGAAGTAAAAGATCATATCCGAGAGGATGATCCTCGGGATTTATTTCTGGCATATCAAGCTTGTTCCGTATAACCATTTCTGCAAGCGCGCCGAAACCTTGCTCCTTTGAACTTCCTCGCTCTGCTCCAGTTCTATTTTGATTTGCAGTAATATACTCTGCCGCTTTTTGTCGCAATTGAAAACCAAGCTCATCGGTGAGCTTTATTACTA
>CAYHFV010000078.1:0-3299 GCA_964356055.1 uncultured Candidatus Saccharibacteria bacterium | reverse complement strand
TAATAAGTTTGGCATCGTCGAAACGGTTTTCGGACTCCTCGTCTTCTTTCCACTCGACCTTGTCTGCATCCTGATTGACCTTACCGGCGTGGGACTTGCGATCGCCCCGTGTATCCAAGGGTTGGCGACCTTCGTCATGCGGTGGTGGTTCAAGTCGCACGGCGACCAGAACGCGCTCGCATTCAACGGAAAGCAGGTCGCGCGCTACCTCTCGAACCTCCTCCCTCTCCTGCCTACGCTCACCACGATCTTCCTGCTCGATGTCTACACCCACAACAATCCGGGGTCCGGCATCGCGAAACTCGAGCAGAAGGTGGGAAAAGCGGCGAGCGTGGGCACAAAACCGGCCGCCATCACATCCACGAAGGATATCAGAGCCACGGCACGTGCCTTAGGGGCACCTGAACCTATCGAATAATCATATGCGGCCACAAATATTTTTACTTTTCGGTGCGGCGCTCCTCCTTTCACTCGCACCTGCCGTGGGCAATTCACAAACCACAGGGCCAGCGGGCCAGCTTATCGTAACGTGGGAGGCGATGAACTTCTTCCCCTCGAACTTCGCGGGGCGGGCGCTCCCGACGGACGGCAGCAAGGTGCTCGCGGCGGTCGAGGCGCTCAAGGACGGGCGGCTCGTGAACCTTAGTCGTGCGACAATCTTCTGGTACCTCGACAACAAGCTCATTTCCCGCGGCGAGGGACTCAAGGAAACGCTCTTTTCGGCGACGAGGCAGGCAGGCGACACCCACACCGTCCGCGTAGTGGCGCAGCTCCCCGAGGAAGAGCGGCTCGAGGCGTCTTTCCAGGTTCCCGCAGGCGAACGGCGCCTCGCAATCGGCGGCGTCTCGCGCGGCGCCGCGCTCGCGCCGGGGGGGCAAGTGGCGCTCGAGGCACTCCCCTACTTTTTCAACATCGCCTCCGTCGCCGACCTCACCTTCTTCTGGAGCATCGGCGGCGCGCGCCAGCCGGGCATTACGGGAAACACGGTAACAATGACCGCGCCGACCGGCGAGCGCGCGGTGGAGATTCAACTCTCGGCGCAGGGAGCGCGCGACCCGTACGAGTTCGCGCAAACACGCATCCTCTTTCCCGTCGGCGCCGCAACGAACACGGAGTAACCGATCAATTCTATGCGCTTCGCTCACCAACGCATCACGCTCCTCCTCGCCGCCGGCTTTTTCCTTTTCGCCGCGTCCGCGCGCGCGCAGATTATCCGGTTCCCGGGCGGCGGGGGGCAGGTGACCACATTCATCGAGCAGCTCTACCAGTTCGGCCTGGGCGTCGCCGGCATCCTCGCAGTCGCGATGATCGTCGTGGGCGGCATCTACTACTCGCTCTCGGGCGCGGTCGACAAGCGGAGCGAGGGGAAGGACATGATCCTCTCGGCGCTCCTGGGCGTCGTCCTCCTCCTCGGGTCCTACGTGCTCTTAAACACCATAAACCCGCGGCTCGTGAACCTCGCGCTCCCCGCGCCCTCCGGCACGACGAGCACGCTCGCGCTCACCGACGAGGAGTTCTGCACGCCTGAAAACTCGCCCGGCGGAGGAAATCCGCCCCGCGCGTGCAATACCGACCAGAACGAGCCACCGGTGCGGGGCACCGCAACCTGCACCTGCTACATTCCTCCTCGCCGACTCGCCTGCAACCCGGCTGCATTCACCGGGTGCTCACCGCGAAAAGTCATTGGCGCTCAGATCCCTACAGTCAACAAGGTTACTGATTGCGATCGCATAGTAGGAAGGTTTACTGATATTGGTTGCATAGATGACTTTATTTGGGACGATGACCCGCCTCAACTTGAGCGCGTCGGTCCAACCTCTTCGTACTGGCAATACCCTTACTATCCAAAAAACAAGGGGGCGAACAATGCCCTTTGTATCATTTATGCATGGAGAGACACGTTTTCAAGCGACCGGCCACGCAGCGTACAAAGGACTGATATTGATGGGCTTCTTCCTTGCTAATTCGAGAATTATGAAACCGATCACCAAAATCATACTCGTTGTCCTTATTCTCCTCATGGGAGCGGCGGCGATCTACCTCATCTGGGGGCGCCTCGCGCCGAAGCCGCTCGTTCCGGAGGAGGAAACTACGCCGGGCGGCACGCTCCCCATCGTCCCTGCCCTCCCCGGCGAGAGAGCCCCCGAAGAAACGGAAGCGACGCTCCCTGGCGAACCGGGCGGTCCGGCCGAAAGCGGCGCCGCGCGGGTGAAAAGGGTCTCCGACTTCCCCGTCTTCGACGCATGGGTAAACCGCGAAAACGGCGAGGTGCTCTACCTCACGCCGGAAGGGAGGGCATACGTGGTGCAAGGAGGGCCGGACGCGCAGGTGAGCAGCCAACCGATACTCGCGTTAAACGCCGTCACTCCCGCCCCCGACGGGAGCCGCGCGCTCGTCACATTCGGGAACCCCCGCAGCCGCTCGTGGGGCATCTTCGACTCGGTGGACAAGGCGTGGCGGCCGCTCCCCGGAACCGTGCTCTCCGCCGGATGGGCCGGGCGCTCGGACCAGCTTTTCGCGCTCGTCGCGACCGGAACGCTCGTGAGCCTCGTCCGCGTCGACCTTTCGAAGTCA
The DNA here is from genome assembly GCA_964356055.1 of uncultured Candidatus Saccharibacteria bacterium. Taxonomy (GTDB): domain Bacteria; phylum Patescibacteriota; class Minisyncoccia; order UBA6257; family GWB1-50-10; genus JAUSKB01. The sequence goes on along the minus strand of CAYHFV010000078.1, from coordinate 725 downwards.
ACGCCCGCAACGCAGACGATCCTCTCCGACCTCCGGATGCGCGAGGTGCTCCTCATGAGCCGGACTCCGGAGGAGGTGCTCATCCTCGATCGGCCCTCAGCGCTCGTAAAGGGGCGCCTGTGGCGGTACGAGGTGCGGTCGGGGTCATTGAACCTCCTCCTTGCCCCGGCGGCGGGACTCTCCGTCGCGCTCTCCGACGACGCGAAACTCCTCTTCCGATGGAGCTCGCCCGACCAATTTTCAATCTTAAACGAAACGCTCGGCGAAACGATGCCGCTCTTCTTCTCGACCTTCCCTTCAAAGTGCGGCGGCAATGCCACCACCACCTACTGCTTCGTCCCCCTGGAAATCGAGGGGTCATCCCTTCTCCCCGACGAATACCTGATCGGGACCCTTGGAACCACCGATCGCCTCTACCGCATCTCGATCCCCGCTGAAGACGCCTACGCCGTACCGCTCCAGAGGGGTTCTCCCGCCCTCGACGCCGCGCGGGTCGTTGTCCTCGATGACCGTCTCTATGTCGTGAACCGCGCTGACCGCGCGCTCTACGAAATCGCGCTCCCCGAGGCGAGCGTTGAGCAGCGCCCCTAACGCCGTGCAACGCTTTCTCACCGCTACCGCCGTGGCTGTGCTTCTCGCCGCCGCCGCCCTTCCGGCCGCGGCTCAGGTATGGAGCGGGCGGTACGCCGTCACCTGCAACCAGCCGGGGCGGGCGTGCACCATCT
>CAYHFV010000077.1:0-3304 GCA_964356055.1 uncultured Candidatus Saccharibacteria bacterium | reverse complement strand
GCCCTTGAAACGCAGGGGCTCCCGGGGGGCGAACCGCTCCGCTTCGCCGCGGTGCCCGAGACAACGAAGATCGTCCGCGTGTTCATGAATCGCCCCGACGCGAACGGAAACCTGCGCACGCAAACGCTCTCGATCGACGACCTTGAGTTGGGCGATGTCGTAACCGTCGTCGGCACCGGCCGGCACAACCTCGCAATCGACAAACGATTTGACGCCCTGGAGATCCGGCAGGTAGTATACGAGTGACGAATGTCTCACCGCGCCGTTGTTGCCGACGAACCGGAACGGCTGGTGGACGGTTGTTTAACTTCATGGACCCAGAGGACGAGCAATACATAGGAATGAACCTTATCCCTACCGTCATCGAAAAATCGGCGTACGGCGAGCGCGCGTACGACATCTACTCACGGCTCTTGAAAGACCGCATTATTTTTTTGGGCGGCCCCATCGTGGACCAGGTCGCGAACTCGGTCATCGCCCAGCTCCTCCTCTTGGACCACGAGGACCAGAAGAAGGACATTAAGCTTTACCTGAACACCCCCGGCGGTTCCGTGACGGCCGGTCTCGCCATCTACGACACGATACAGTTCGTGAAAGCGCCGGTCTCGACGATCTGCGTCGGCATGGCGGCCTCGATGGGCGCCGTCCTCCTCGCGGCGGGTGCGAAGGGGAAGCGGTTCACGCTCCCGAACGCCGAGATCCTCCTCCACCAGGTGATGGGCGGCGCGGAGGGCCAGGCAATCGAAGTGGAAATTGCCGCGCGACAGATCATCAAGATCAAGGACAAGTTAAACCAGATCCTCGTGAAGCACACCGGCCAGAAGCTCGACAAGATCGAGCGCGACACCGACCGCGACTTCTACCTCACCTCGGCGGAAGCGAAAGAGTACGGGTTGATCGACGAGGTGCTGAAGACCAAGAAATAATCTGTCCGTGCCTCGATCCCCCGCTCCGGCGGGGTTTTTGATTCGCCGGATGGGGTGCGCTACACTGGAGGTGATGAATCCCGTTAGAAATTTCGCTTTATACGGGGTGTTTAGTAGGACCTCAACTCACAGAGACGGGTACGGTGTCGGCGTACACGCGCAAGTCGCATTTCTAACGGGATGAAGGTCTCGACCGACAAAAACGCCGTCAAGGAACTGCTCTCGCGGTCGGTGGACACGGTCTACCCGACGAGAGCGGCGCTCGAACGCGAGCTCCTCTCCGGCCGCCGCCTCCGCGTCTACCTCGGCATCGACCCCACCGGAGCGCACCTCCACCTTGGGCACGCCACGAATCTTCTCCTGCTCCGCAGGTTTCAGGACCTCGGCCATGAGAGTATCCTCCTCATCGGGGATTTTACGGCGCGCATCGGCGACCCGACGGACAAGCTCGCGGCGCGCCAACCCCTCACCACGGAGCAGATCGAGAGTAACCTAAAGACGTTCAAAAAGCAGGCCGCGAAAATCGTCCGATTCGGCGGGGAAAATCCGGCACGGATCGAGTTCAATTCGACGTGGCACGACAAAATGACCTTCGGAGAACTCATCAAGCTCGCGCAGCATTTCACGGTCCAGCAGATCGAGGAGCGGGATATGTTCGAAGCGCGCCGGAAGGAGGGGAAACCCATCGGCCTCCACGAATTCCTCTACCCCCTCTCGCAGGGGTACGACTCCGTGGCGCTCGATGTGGATGTCGAGATCGGTGGTACGGACCAGACGTTCAATATGCTGGCCGGCAGAACGCTCATGAAGGCGTTGAAACAAAAAGAGAAGTTCGTCATGACGACGAAGCTCCTCGTCGACCCTGCAACCGGAAAAAAGATCATGAACAAAAGCGAGGGCGGTCTCGTCAATCTGGACGACCTATCGAACGATATGTTCGGAAAGGTGATGGCGCTCGCGGACAGCGCCATATTCCCCGTCGCCGAATTTTCAACGACGATGCCGATAGACGAAGTACGCGCGCTCGATAAAGAAAAAAATCCCCGCGACGCGAAACTCCGCGTGGCGCACGAGGTCGTAAAGACCTACCATTCCGCAAAAGAGGCGGATGCCGCGCGCGAGGAGTGGGTGCGCGTCTTCTCGAAAAAAGGGGCACCCGAAGAAGCGCTGGCGCTCGCGGTTCCAAGATCGCTTTCGCTTATCGAACTTGTCCTTGCCTCTGGGATAAAGTCAAAGAGCGAGGCGCGGCGGCTCATTGCGGGCAACGCCGTCTCCATAAACGGCGCGGCGCATTCCGACCCGAACGAGGTTCTCCCGGTCAAAGGAGGCGAGACGCTTAAAATAGGTAAACATCGTTTCTTCACGCTGGAGGTGAAATAAAAAAAACCGGTTGCCTGAGGCTACCGGGTTTTTGGTTACCACGTGACCGTGATGGTGATCGCGAGCGCGGCGCCGACGAGGCTCTGCGCGACGAGCGTATCGCCGGAGATGCGGCTGCCGTCCCGCCGAAAGCCACGCGCGATGCCGACGGGTGTCCAGTACGCGTGACCCGCACCATGCTTAAGGACTGCCCGGTCAAGCGCGCCACGGCCTTCCCACAACCCGCCGGGGTTCAGGAGTTCCGCCCACCCGTAGTAGAGGAGGTCGTCGCCGAACGTCCACCAGATCAGGTTGAAGCCGATCGCGGTCGGCAAACCGCACTCTTCATACAGAAAATAGGTAAGGCCGCCCTGGACCGCAAGCTGGAGCACCCGATACGCCGGAGGTGCCAATCCGTCGGAACCCTTTGAAGCGTTGTATCCGACGTAGTCAAAGAGCGAGAACGCGACTGAAGCCCCCAGGAGGTACCCGACCTTCTCGAGTGAGGAATGTTCAAGGTCCAGCGCCTCATCATTTTGAAGATTGCCGGCGCGGAACAGTGGGGACGGATCCGTCCCCGGAGAGCGCGTGTGATTCGCCACTACAATTCTGAACGATTCCTGCGCCTGGAGCGTTGCGGGTACGAGAAAGAGCGACAGCAAGAGCCGATATCGCATAGCCCATGCCTCCTTTCAAGATAAGTATAGGAAAGAATACTGAGTTCGATATACCACAGGAAGGGCAACCGTGTAAAGCAGCTACCATCTCTGTGACGCACACCGAGCGAGCGAAGTGAGTCGAGGTGTGCGGCCGGCGGGGATCCTCCCCCCGCCCGCGGCGGGCGGGCTCCTCCGTCGCCGGCTACTCTCGCTCTATCGTGCCCCGCGCACGCGAGAGTTAGCTTCGATTCCCGCGCCGCGCCACACGTACGGGTGGCGCAACAAAAACCCCCTGTTGGGGGGGTGGGAAACCAGAAGGTGTTGCACACGGGGGTGGGGGGGTTTGTGGAGAATAAATGT
>CAYHFV010000076.1:0-3349 GCA_964356055.1 uncultured Candidatus Saccharibacteria bacterium | reverse complement strand
CGGCTCGAACTGCTTTGCGAGAAATTCGGCATCGTCAGCGCCGACCCGAAACGCGATGATCGATCCGACGTTCCCGAACACGGCATCGCGGATCTCGCGCGAGAGCTGATTGATAAACTGATGCGCCACGGTGAGGTTGAGCCGATACTTCCGCGCTTCCGAGAGAATGGTCGCCACCGACGGTGTCGTGAAATTCTGAAATTCGTCGACGTAAAGGTAAAAATCACGGCGGCGGTCGGACGGAACATCGGCGCGCGAAAACGCCGCCATCGTGAGTTTGCCGATGATGACCATGCCGAGGAGGGAGGAATTCAAATCGCCGATCTTCCCCTTCGAAAGATTGACGAGCACAATGCGGCCCCGGTCGAGCATCTCCCGGAAATTTAGCGTGCTCTTTGGTTGCGCAATGATGGGGCGGACGTAATCGTTCGCAATGAACGTGTTGAACTTTGAGGTGATGTAGGGAACCGTGTTGGCAAGCGCGGCTTCGCCGCTCGCTTTCTCCGCCTCTTTTTCCCAGAAATCCTTTACGACAACGTTCCGGCACTTCGCGAGCAGGCGGCGGCGGAACGGAGCGTCAGAGAGCACCCGCGGCACCTCGAGGAGCGTAAAGGCGTCCTGGGGGTCGTCCATGAGGAGGAGGAGGGCATTCCGCATGTACTGCTCGAATATGGGCCCCCCCGCCGTTTTCATGTCGTAGAGGGTGTTGAAAATCGAGAGCATCTCGTTCACGATGAACGTCTTTTGTTCGGGAAACCTCGGATCGTACTCGAGCATGTTCAACCCCACCGGACGTTCCAGATCGGCGGGATCAATGATAATGAGATCTTCGATGCGCGATTTCGGCACCTTCCGCAGCACGTCATCGAAGAGGTCGCCGTTCGGATCGATGACGCACACGCCCTCACCGCGCTCAATATCCTGGGTCGAGAGATTGTTCAAGAGAACACTCTTGCCTGTTCCCGTCTGTCCAATGATGTAGAGGTGCCGGAGTCGGTCTGCGGCAAGCATGCGGATCGGGCGGCGCTCGCCGCGGAATCGATTTTCCCCGAGCACAATTCCCTCCTTCGGCGCGTTGGGAGGAGACGGCGCTTCCTTGAAAGAGAGAGACTCAACCCGCGGCACACTGGTCGTGGACGTCGGAAAATGAAAGAGGCTCGCCACCTCCTCGCTTGTCAACGTGAGCGCTTCGGACTGGTGGAACGAACGGAATGAGAAGCCGCGGAGAAGGTCAGCGGGGTTTCGCGGACACGTCACGAGGAGCTCGTTTCGATCCGGTGCTGAAAATTGAGAAAATCCCGCGGCCATCCCGTCTAAGAGGGAGCGCGCCTGGGGTTCGGTCGGCGCGGACGCGACAAGCCGCACATTCACCTCAAAGAGCGGCTTCGTGAGCTTCCGCTCGATCCCCCGTACCGCCGCTTCATCAATCGTCGCCGGCGGCCGCGGTTCGGGTTCCGTCTTCTTTGACGTACCGATCGCGGCAGTCGCGATATCTTGGAACGAGGGGAGGGGGAGAGTGTCGGTGCCGTGTGCGGGGGTGCCGCGCTTCGCGTCCGCGAGTTTCGCGCGAACCTCGCGGACGCGCCGCGGGGCCGGAGAAACCACGCACTGGATCGCGCCGCCCTCCCCGATCTCGTTCACCTTCGCGAGACCGCCCAAGATCGACTGGAAGGTGTCGGCACCGACTTCCTCGTAGGTGCGAATTGGCTTCGAGAAGTGGAGGCGCTGTTTCACCGATGCGGCGAGGTTGACTCCCGCATAGCTCATCACGTTGTACTCTTCGGCGCGTTCTATCCGCGCATCGCTCCAGAGCGATTGCACCTGCCGAACGGCGGCTTCCGCGATCGAACCGGGCACCGCAAGGTAAAATCGAATCGCCTCGCCGACGTAGGGCACTGCCGCTTCCACCGCGAACGGTTTTTTGAATGCGGCGAGCACCCCAAGGAACTGCTCGGTCACCCGTATCTCTTCCACCACCCGTCCCGCATCCGCGGGGCGCTTCGGGAATCGGATCGAAAAGAGCGCAAGGTTGAGCGAGTCGGTAAGTTTTTTTGAAAAAGCGCGGCGGGCGGTGAGATAGAACACGCCGCCGCCGACCATGAGGAGCGCAACCGTTATGAGGAGCGTGGTCATAGAGAACGGTGACGCCGCGTTACGAGATGAGCCCCCGCCGTTTAAGCTCCGGGAGCAACTTTTCGGCGAGCGCGTCGTGGAACGCGTCTTCAATAAAAGGAGAGTGGCGCCGCGCGGCGCCGAAGGCGCGCCGGAGGCCGTGCGTGAACGCGAGCGTGATGAGCGACTCAACTTCCGCTACCACGGCAGGATCGGCGGTTCCCGAATCCAGGTAGGAAGGGAGGGGAGAAGAGTGCGTCGTGGGGAGCGACTCCTCGGGTGCGGCAGGCGACGCCGCCGAAGCGCGCTCGGCATAGGAACGGAGTGAGCGACGAACAAGCTCGGACTCGTTCAACTGAGCGGCTTCCGGCGTGCGCTGCACCTCTCGAACCTCGGCTCCAAACTCCTGGAGCGATCCTTCGAATGCTTCATTTGTGGTCGGTATCTGCGGCATACATTCGCTCGCTTCTATTATACCACCTCTCCGTTTTAGAGACCGTGGATGCGAATGGAGCCGCCGCTTGTCGCGACATCCACATTCGTCGCGCTCCAGTACCCGCTCCCGGGAACGGTGAGCGGCCCCGGCGTGCTCGCGCCACCTGACCAATCCGATTGATAGAACACCTGGTTCATTGCGCGAGCGACTATGTCGCTCGCGCGCACTTCCCCCGTTCGGGTTCCTCCCTCCCACTGCGTCACGGCGGTCACCAGGTGCACCGAAGGATCAATCGCGGTACCGCCGCCGCACGGCGCGACGCCGGTAATCGTTCCCGAGGCATCGGTGGTACGACACATTTCCTCAATAACAAAGAACCGGGTGAACACATTGGCGTTATAGAGCTGGTAAACCTCCGTGGACGAGAGCGCGCGGTTGTAGAGCCGCACGTCGTCCAGATGCCCGTTCATCGAGTACGTCGCACCCTGGATGCTCCCGATCTCCCCGTCATTCGCGTTTGTGGGAATGCCGTTCGCTGGAACCGTGGCCGTCACCGCGCCGTCGACAAAGAACCGAACGGCGCTCCCATCGTAGGTGAACGCAAGAAACATCCACCTGTACCACGGCAGCTGAATCGGTACAGACGCCTCAAAAGGGTTCACCCCGTTCATCTGCACACGAAGGTTCACCGGGGTGCTGCTTCCATTATTCACGAAGAACCGGAACGCCTTCCCGTTCATGATGCCATTGATGCCGCTCGATCCATCGCCCACGACGTATACCCACGCCGTCGCCGTCATC
>CAYHFV010000075.1:0-3385 GCA_964356055.1 uncultured Candidatus Saccharibacteria bacterium | reverse complement strand
CTTCCGATCTCCTGCGAAAAGGTATGCGTGCGCGATCTTATCCTGTCGCGCGGCTTCGCGGAGGATGCCAATCGCGAGATCCTGGCCGATGACGTCCTGAAAGGTCGCGGGGCGGTACCGCCGGTACATCGCGAGTGCCATACGGATGTAGTATACCCCCCCGCTGATTATGTCAGCAACGCCACCCCACGCAGCCTCTTTTCTCCTGAGGGTACCCAATGCCATGATTTGTTGTCTGAACGTTAGTAGAGAGGTATACTATTGAAAACCGAAGCACAACAAACGCAACGTATGGGAGGAGAATTCACTTTAAAAAGCTCCGCATTCAAGCCGAACGAAATGATTCCCGTAAAGTATGCGTGCGACGGGGATGACGTGAGCCCGATGCTCGAGATTCGTAATGCGCCGGAGGGGGTCGCGAGCTTTGCGCTCGTCGTGGACGATCCGGATGCGACGAGAGGCGTTCCCTGGGATCACTGGGTGCTCTGGAACATCAATCCAAAGACGCAGTACATCGCCGAGGATTCGGTGCCGCCCGACGCGACGCTCGGGAAAACGAGCTTCGGACACGAGAAGTGGAACGGCCCCTGTCCGCCCAGGGGGAGCAATCCGCACCGCTATTTTTTCAAGCTCTATGCGATTGATGTGAAGCTCGACCTGCCGGCGGGTTCCACGAAGCAGGAACTCGAGGTGGCGATGGAAGGCCACCTCATTGCGGAGACGCACCTCATGGGCCGGTATGGGAGGAGCTAGGAGTTGGGAGCTAGTTCCTAGATCCTAGCGACTAGTCCCTATGAACAAACCGCCGAAGGACGATGCCCGGTACGCGTGGACTTCCCATGTGTGGACGAAGATGCGCCAGTACGGTATCTCCGAGTCGCGCATCAAGCGTATCATCCGGTTCCCGAAACGTAGAGAGGTGGGGATTGCGGAGGGAACGGTCGCGGTGATGCAACCCTCGAATCCCGTCACGGCGGGCGGTGTGCCGACGTGGCGGCAGGAGATCTGGGTGATGTACAAGCTCGAAAAGAAGAAGGGGATGGAGAAGCTCGGGAGGGCGGCAAAGGTCTTCGCCTCGCTCCCGCAGGCGCGGCGCATCAAGGTGATAACCGCCTGGCGATACCCAGGTATTAGTCCAAAACGGGATCCAGTGCCTCATGAAATCATTGAGGAAGTACAGCGTTTGCTTTAGTAACTGGATATCGCCAGAGGGAGGGGGTCGGGGAGGGACGGGAAATGAGTTCCTCCCCGTGTCGGAGATTATTCAGAAACCGTGCGGTTCGGAAGGAGCGAAGCGACTGGCGGTACCCGGGCGTATCTCCGGAACGAGATCCGGTCCCCGCGGAGGTCATCCGCGAGGTACAGCAACTCCTGTGAAACAAAAAGCCCTCAGAGAGGGCTTTCATTCTGTCGCGCGGCGATGAGCTTTGTCACAATAAAAAGCAACCCTGCGGCGAACGCGACGATTCCGGAAATTAAGGCGAACAGGCACAGGCCGAGCCAGATAAGCATCGTTTCGGTGTGCGGCAAGACCAAGAGATCGAGCAAGAGGAATACCGCCGCGGATAAGAAAATGACCCCAAAGAAGGTGGATTTCAGATTATTGTCCATACGCAGAGCCCCTTTCTTTTGTTTTGTTAAGTGAACGGTTCTGACGGTATAATCTTCCTGCCATACTCCTATGTCAAGGATTCTCGAGTCCCGCTTTTTCAACCGCCCGACGCTTGCGGTCGCCCACGGGCTCCTCGGAAAATATCTTTGCCGGCGGCGTGGAAGGCGCATTATTCGTGCGATGATAACGGAGGTGGAGGCGTACGACGGGCCGCGCGACAAAGCTTCGCATGCCTCTCGCGGAAGGACTGTCCGCAACACCCCGATGTTCGGTCCGGCGGGACACTGGTACGTCTACCTCACCTACGGTATGCACTGGATGGCGAACATCGTCGTGGGGAAGCGGGGATACCCGGCCGCAGTGCTCATCCGCGGCGTCGAGGGGATAAATGGTCCCGCGCGCGTCACGAAATACTTCAAAATCGATAAACGGTTCAACAGCAAACCGGCAGCGCGACAAACGGGATTATGGATAGAAGAGAGGGGGGTTCGGATAAAAAGATCGGATATAAAACATTCCGCGCGCATCGGCATTGCCTACGCGGGTCCCGTCTGGTCCAACAGAAGGTATCGATTTCATTTGAACTAATAAACTTTAAGCGTAAGCGAGTATTCTTTCTACTAAATAAGACATTCTGTCTAGTTGGATAAGGCTAGTTGGATAAGGGTAGGTACTTTAGTGGTTTTTTTTACATTCCAGTATCGTATTTTACCGCTTCTAGAAGTTCTAGAAATACGGTGTGAAAATCTCTACTCCGGTATGAAAATCTCTACTCTAGGAACTCCTGCGGTCGCAGGAGTTCCTAGAGTAGGTGAAATTCTGAAGAAACAAAAAATCCCGGCGTTAGGGCCGGGAATTCTTTCCGTGCACACGGGCGATGCGGAGTGTGGTGGCGAGCATCACGCAGACGATCGCGAAGACGTCCCAGAACTCCAGAAGAACGGGGATTCGTTCGAAGACTTCCATGTCAGTTCACGAGCGCTACAGTTCGCCAGCCGATATCATTCGCCCCGAGTTCCGCGAACGCGGCCGGATCGAGCACCGAGACGGTGATGATAAGTGCGATAGCGAAGACGACGAGCATCGAAGCCTTAACACACAATCGTTTCATGATCTCCTCTCCGGTAAGGTTTGGTGAGCGAACGAAGCGCCGATAGTACAAAGAGAGTGAATACCCCATACATAAATCCAATTAGTATCGCTCCTGCCCACACGGCAAGCGGCGGTGTGACCTCGTTCTGATTCGCGAGCAAAAACACAACTGCGAATAAAATGGAGAGTCTGACGGCCAACCATACACTCGAGCTGTGGAAAAAATATTCCCTTCCCGCACCATCGATTTTCACTGGACCAGTGGCGAACCACCACAGAAATCGGGAAATCATCGTAAACTACTCCTTTCTGATGTATGATAAATCTGTGAATTTTCTGCTTGCAATATACGACATTTCTCAATATTAGTCAATGAAACTCTCCATCGGCATCGTGGGCCTCCCGAACGTGGGAAAATCCACCCTCTTTAAGATTTTGACAGCGCAGGAAGTGCACATCGCGAACTACCCCTTCGCGACCATCGACCCGAACGTCGGCGTCGTTCTCGTTCCCGACCTGCGGCTCGAGGTTTTAACGAAGCTCTCAAAATCGAAGAAGACCGTCCCGGCCGTCGTCGAGTTCTATGATATTGCAGGCCTCGTGAAGGGGGCGAATAGGGGGGAGGGGCTAGGCAACCAGTTCCTCTCTCACATCAGCGAGGTGAACGCGGTGCTAGAGCTC
>CAYHFV010000074.1:0-3413 GCA_964356055.1 uncultured Candidatus Saccharibacteria bacterium | reverse complement strand
GTTCAAGGCAGTCGAGGGGGCGATCGCCTACGAACTGAAGCGCCAGGAGCGCCTCTGTGCCGAAGAGAAAATGGTCGCACAGGAAACGCGGGGATGGAACGATGCGAAGGGCGTCACGGAGAGTCAGCGGAGCAAGGAGTCCGCGCACGACTACCGGTACTTCCCCGAGCCGGACCTGCCCCCGCTCGACCTTAGTGCGTGGGACCTCGAGGGAATGCGCCGCGAGCTTCCGGAGCTTCCGGCGGCGAAGCGGGAACGATTCGCGAAGCAATTCGGCCTCACGGACGAGCAGATTGAGTGGCTCGTTTCCGACAAATCGCTCGCGAACTATTTTGAAGCGGCAGCGAGTGAGCTCAAGGGCCTGATGCCCTCCGCGCGCTACCAGGCGCTCGCAAACTACTTCACGAGCGATTTGAAAGGGCTTATGAACGAAGCAGGCGTTTTGGCGGCGGAGCTTAAGATTCCCCCGGAACATTTCGCGCATTTTGCGGCATTCATCGAGGAGGGGAAGCTCTCGAGCCGGCTCGCGAAGAATCTCTTGAGGGAGATGTTTGTAACCGGCGAGGATCCAGAAGCCCTCATGCAGAAGAGCGGCGTCCGCGTGATCGGCGGCGAAGCGGAACTCTCGGGAGTCGTCGAAGAAGTTATTGCGGCGAATCCGAAAGTGGTCGACGACTTCAAAAAAGGGAAGGCGAACGCCCTGAAATTCTTGATCGGGCAGGGAATGGCGAAGACTAAAGGCCAGGCGGACCCGATACTCCTCCAGAAGCTCTTTACGGAGAAGCTCGTGTAGAATTCCCGCACCGGAGCGGAGCACTCAGCGGCCTTTCTCGGCGTCCCTTACGAATGCCCCGGCGAGGCGTACCGCCTCCGCTGTTTTTTTGATCCAATGGATGCGCGGATTGGGTTTGAACCAGGTCATCTGACGTTTTGCGTAGCGGTAGATGTCGCGGGTAAGCGTTTCGAGCATCTCCGTCCGGGTGACCTTCCGTTGAAGGAAACGGGCGATCCACCGGTATTCAAGGCCGAAGTTCTCGAGGCGGCTCCACGAGACCCCTCCGCCGGTTGGCGGACGACGCAACCGTTTGATCTCGGCCACCATGCCTCTGCGAAGCCGGCGGACGAGCCGCGCGCGGATGAGTTTTTTCAATTCCTCTGGTTCCCTTCGCACCCCGATCCAGAGCGTATCCGCCGCGAGCGGGTGCGCCGCCTTCGGCGGGACCCTTCCCAGGGCGTGGGCGATCTCGATGGCACGAACGAGCCGACGCGGGTTTTTTCGATCGATGGCTTTTGCCCGTTCTCTGTCGAGTCGCTGGAGCCTTTCGTACAACTCGTCGCTCGTTTCTCGTTCCAGTCTCCTGCGGAGCGGCCTGTTCGGTTTCACCTCGGGAATAACGGTGCCGTCGACGAGCGCCTGTATGTAAAAACCGGTACCACCACAGAGGATGGGAAGCCGCCCGCGCCGCCAAGCATCGCGGAGCGCTCTCGTCGCGAGCGTCCGGTATCGGGTAACCGTGAACGTCCGCCGTGGGTCGGCGACGTCGAGGAGTTGGTGAGGGATGCCCTTCCGTTCGCGCCGGGTCACCTTTCCGCTTCCGATATCCATTCCCCGGTAGACCTGGCGGGAATCGGCGGAGATGACCTCTCCATTGAACATCTTGGCGAGCGTGACCGCGAGGTCGCTTTTGCCCACTGCGGTCGGTCCCACGACGACGATGAGTTTTCGCGGCGTCACGTGGAGAGTATACCGCATTTTGACAGAAATATGAATGTCTGATATAATGGAAACAGTATACAACCCACTGTTTAATAAATCCCAAAACAACGGAGGAGTCATGACCAAAACGACGAGAGTGGTCCTTGGTACCGGTGCGGTGGTGCTCAGCACCGCGGTCATCGGCGGCGTCATCGCCGTTCCGAAATTGCGTCGGAGACGCAACAAGGACGAGGAACATCTCGAAGGCAGCGATCCGCTCGTGGACGATATGACCCAGAGTTCGGAACGCCCCACGTTTGGGGATGATCCGGAAAGGAGGGGGTAGTGATGAGGGCGTTGGTGCTTGGTGTCGTTGCGATAGCGTTGGGAGTCCTCGCAGGTGTCCTGCTGGACTTCCCCCTCGATGTCTTTAACCGAATGGGGGTTCCCGGGCTGCCTCCCGAGCTCGCGCCGACCGTGTGGGAGATTGTTTTTTCGATCGGTGCGATACTGCTAGTCGCCTTGCTAGTGCTCTTTGTGCTCTACGCGGTCTCTCTCGTTCTCACCCCGACCCGCCGCGATCCGACGGTGTTCGGTTCCCGGTGCGACGAAATCGAACCGGAGGAGCCGGACCAGTTCCGGAACCTCGATCCGCTCGCCGAAATGCGGGAGCGGGAGCAGCGTGAGTGGGCAGGAAACGTTCTCCGAGGCATTGATAAGGAGGCTGAAGAGGAGTTCGGTCCGCTGAAGGACCGATGAAATAGAAGACCCGTTCATCCGAGCGGGTCTTTTTTGTTTCACCGGGATCCGGCTGGATTTTATCGGGGCGAGAGGCGACGTTCCTTAATTTCGAGGACGATTTCTTTTCTGAACTGTTCGAGCGGGAGCGTCCGCGTCTCCTTTTCGTGCCGCGTCCGCACGTTCACACTATTCGCGTCCTTTTCTTTGTCCCCCACGACGAGAACGTAGGGAACCTTCGCGATCTCCGCTTCGCGGATGCGCTTTCCGAGCGTTTCTCCCGCATCGTCGGTCTCGACGCGGATGTTTCCGGCGCGAAGTGCCGCTGCGACCTCTTCCGCATACGCGCGGTGTTTTTCACTAATGGGGAGGACCCGGACCTGCACTGGCGCGAGCCACGTCGGAAACGCCCCCGCGAAGTGTTCCAAGAGCACCATAATGAACCGCTCGGGGGAACCGATGATGGCACGGTGGATCATGACGGGCCGCTTGTCTTTGCCGTCCGCGTCGGTGTAGGTGAGCGTGAAGCGTTCCGGGAGGAAGAAATCGATTTGGACGGTCGAGAGTTGCCACTCGCGCCCCAGGGCGTCGGTCGCCATCAGGTCCATCTTTGGGGCGTAGAACGCCGCTTCGCCCGGGCCGTCGAAATAATCGATGCGGTTCCGTTTCATGATCTTCTCCGCCCACGCTTCCACCTTGTCCCAGGTTTTCCGGTCGCCGAGATATTTTTCGGGGTGGTTCTTGTCGCTCGTCGAGAGGCGGTAGCGGTACGTGAACCCGAACGTTTTCATCACCTCCCTTATCATCGAGAGCGCTTGGTCGATCTCGTCGTCAACCTGATCCTCGCGGCAGAAGATGTGGCAGTAGTCCTGCGAGAAGGAGCGGACGCGAGCGACACCGTTCAGTTCGCCCGGTTTTTCGTCGAGGTAGAGCATGGCGAAATCGGTCATGCGGATCGGCAGGTCGCGGTAGCTCCGGG
>CAYHFV010000073.1:0-3484 GCA_964356055.1 uncultured Candidatus Saccharibacteria bacterium | reverse complement strand
AGAGGCAGTAGCTCACGTGGTACTCGCCCTCGACCCGGAACCCCTTCGCGTACCCCGCGGAGGAGGAGAGAACGAGATCGTAGTGCCCCCGGCCCGTGAAGAGGCGCGCGGCGAGGGGCATAAGGGGGATGAAAATACGATGGCGGCGCCGAACAAACTCGCTGTCCAGGAAGCTTGTGGCCGTGACCCGTCCCGCGAATCGCCCCTCGGTCTTCGCCTCGTTATAGAGAAGTGTGTAGAGGTCGGCCTCCGGGAAGAGCATAAGGAAGGACTGGAGGACACGCTCGGCGCCGCCGAGCTGATTCAGATAATCGTGGAGTATCGCAACGCGCATACCATAACAATAAACCATAAACCCCAAACAAAAAACTCCCGTGTGATGAGTGTCACGCGGGAGTTAACTCCAATGGACCAAGGGGCCAACCTGCCCGCCTTTGGCGGGTCAGACGCCTGCCTGCCTGCCGAAGCGGGGGCGAAGCCCCGAGCGAGGCGAAATATTCCTCAAATTCGTTATGGTGGTGTTTGTTGGACGAAATCCGAACTTTCTTTGAACAAAATGAGTTCTGACTTTTTCCAACAAACACTACACTACTACTACCCTCCACCCTATCCCCTACGCCCACTCCCTTACTCCTAACTCCTAGTGGCCACCTTTACACTCCAGTCGGGTCGGAGAGAAAGATCCAGAGCGTCTTGCCTAAGATCTTCACGTCGAGTGCCGTGGATTGGTTCTCCACATAGTAGAGGTCGTACTCGAGCTCGCGCTTGAACGGGAGTTTCGATGCTCCCATCACCTGGGAAAGGCCCGTGAGTCCCGCTTTCGCGAGGTATAGCTTTTTGAACTCCGGCGGGTAGGCGAGCATCTCCTCCGGCTCGTGCGGGCGCGGACCGATGAGGGAGAGGTCTCCCAGAAGCACGTTCCAAAACTGCGGGAACTCGTCGAGGCGGGACTTTCGAAGGAACCTTCCGACTCTCGTGAGGCGCGGGTCGTCCTTAATCTTGAAGAGCGGACCGTCCGTCCGCTCGTTTAGGTGGACGAGCGTAGGTTTCAGCGCATGGGCGTTTCGGATCATCGAACGGAACTTGCGGACTTTCACGATGCGCCCCGCGCTCACCCGCGGCAACCTCACGAAGACCGGCCCGCCGGATTCGAGCATGATGGCGAGCGCGATGAATGGGGTGAACGGTGCGATGAAGAGGAGGCCGAGCACGGCTCCTGCAATATCAAAAGGACGCTTCATCCCGTTAGAGACAGGAAACGTTTCAGACGATTTTTGAGATATCGTTTCTCCATACCTGACTTTAAATATCTTTCCCGCGCTTGAGCATCCTCTTCGGTCAGGCAAGCTTCATAGTAAATAAGTTGGTAGGGCCCTCGAAATTTAGCGTATCCCGATTTCTTGGTGTTGTGTTGCCTGAAGCGTTTCCGTAAATCGTGGGTAAATCCAGCGTACCAGCGACCATCTTTATTTTGGATTACATATGTGTAGAACATGGGGTAGTCTCTAACGGGATTCATGGAACGATGATGACGAACTCCCCCCGTGAGCGCTCGCCCGTGAAATGTTCCGCGGCTCCCCGGACAGAACCGTCGAAGACCTCCTCGTGGACTTTCGTGAGCTCGCGGCAGACCACGAGGCGCGTTTCCGCGCCGAAGGTCGCGGCAAGGTTCGCGAATGTTTTCGCAAGCCGATGGGGAGATTCGTAGATGACGAGCGGCCGTGCCTGGATAAGGAGCAAATCCTTAAAGAATTTCTCGCGTCCCTTGCGGTGCGGCGGATATCCGAGGAAGGTGAACTGGTCGGCCGAAACCCCGGCGATGGAAAGCGCGGAGGAGACGGCAGAAGGCCCCGGAACCGCGACGATGTGCGCCCCGGGGACCTCGATACGGATGAAGGAGACAAGACGTGAACCAGGATCCGAGACCGCGGGCGTCCCGGCGTCTGTTACGAACGCGACCAACTTCCCCGCCGCGAGGAGTTCCTTCACCTTTCGGTAGACCCCGGCGGCCGCGTGGCCATCACACCGTTCGATATGGGCGGTGATGCCGTAGTGCGCACACAGCTTCTTCGTGACGCGCGTGTCCTCCGCAAGGATGAGCGCGGCGAGCTTCAGAACTTCGAGCGCCCGGAGCGTGATGTCCTTCAAATTTCCTATCGGGGTTGCCACAACGTAGAGGGTGCCCATGTTTTATGGACGCCGTTTCTTTGAAATTCGCGTCCGCTGCACTTTCTGGTACTGCCGGTAGCGAAAGAGCGCCTGCGTGCGGTACGCCGGATTTCCCGGCCGGTTGCCGACCTTCGAGCGGCTCTGGCTCCGCATGATGTAAGTATAACCCACAACCGACAACCAACAACAAACAAGAGAGGAAGAAAAACAAAGCTCCCGTGACGGGAGTCGTTTGCTGTTGTAGGTTTTTCGTCCTAGGTCGTCGGTTACGCCTTCAACCGCTCGCGGGTTTTCTTGCTCGAAAAGCCGCGCAGATAGTAGAGCTTTGCTTTGTGCACCTTCTTCGGTGATGAGAGGACGTCCACTTTCGCGAGCATCGGCGAATGGATTGGAAACACCTTCTCGACGCCAACGTCGTGGAGCACCGTCCGGACGGTGAAGGTAGCCCCCGCCTCCTTCCCGTGCTTGCGGGCGATCACGATGCCTTCAAACGCGCTCTGGCGCTCCTTATCCTTCTCCTTGATGCGCTCCCAGACGCGAACTTTCGCTCCGGGCCTAATCTTTTGCATGATGTTCTCGTCCATAGAAGTAGGTACAGTCTACATAAGGCAAAAGAAAAAATCAACGGAATTATCCCGGTTAAGGATTGACAATCGCTTTGATATATTCTAGATTCATTTCAGCGTCTTGAGCCAGTTCTCTCAATTAAGGAGGTAGTTATGACCGCAACGCAACTTCTCACGCTCGCGATTGCACTTCTGCTCGCCGGTGGTTTCGTCCTTGCTGCTTTTCTCTGGTACGTCAAACATCACCGAGTCCACGAGAAGAAAAAGGTCGCACCTGACATCATCGAGGTGCTCGGTCCCCGCGGTATCGAACCCGCAGTACGGAACAAGAGCGGCGTGACGCGTATCTACGGCGAGAACGACCTGAATCCCGATCCGGACGATCCGCCGAGCAACTTGAGAAAGTGAACATCGAACCCCGACATTACCTGTCGGGGTTCAATCTTTTTATGACGGCATCGAGCTCCGGAGGAAGGTCAGCCGCAACGCGCACCCGTTTCCCGTCCGCCGAGCTGAACTCGATCGAGTCCGCGTGGAGAAACTGGCGGCCGAGCGCGAAGGGGGCATCACGGCGTCCGTAAAGTGCATCGCCCACGATGGGGTGACCGATTGAAGCGAGATGAACCCGGAGCTGGTGCGTCCGCCCCGTTTGGGGGCGGAGGCGCACGAGCGAGAACTCCCCGCGGTCATGTTTCTTCGTCCAGACCGTTTCGTACTCGGTCACGGCAGAATTCACCATCTTGAGCCGC
>CAYHFV010000072.1:0-3689 GCA_964356055.1 uncultured Candidatus Saccharibacteria bacterium | reverse complement strand
CTGCCCGGAGGGGCAATACGCTTCGGGAAGTTGTGGGGATTTATTTTACCACACGAGCATCATACTGCTAAAAAAACCGCTCCGATTCTACGTCGGAGCGACCTTGTGTTGACGCGTGTTACCGCATCCTGCGAAAGATAAGTATGGTTCTTTTCTCTTCGAGTGCTTCAGGCTGCTTCGCAACCACCGTCGCGGGGAAGACGGAACCGTCCGGCACTTCCACGAGATTCACGCGATCGCCGGCGACCCGCATGCTGGCATCGCTGTCGTTGCTCCTGAACACGCGGGCGCAGAAACGCGTGTGCCGAAGCACAGTCGCTTGCGTAGCGGTGATGCGATTCGCGGAAAACCGGTCAGCACCACGTACTTCGTTCGCCTCTTTCTTTTTTCCATACGCACCTCTTCTGTGGTAATTTGTGTGATGAAAATACTACCCACACGTTACGCCCGCACAGAAGCAGTGTCAACCATCAAAAACTGCCCAGAGAAGGCGTGGGAATCACGAGCGCCATCGGTACGCAGAGTGAAAAAAACACCCGAGCGTATCGGGTGCTTTTGCTTAAGAACCGCGTTCAATTGATTCGATGCCGCATCAGTCGTTCCATGAATGAGTTCTTTCGCTGTGCTTTCTGCCACCGTCGGAGAAGGCGGTACCCTCCGTACCTCGTGAGGTCCCGAATCCATCCGTACCGCCAGTGGTGCCACCCGCGGACGAGGTAGTGCACGGGGAACGCAAGGGTCCGGAGCGGTATCCGGAAAAGACTCAACCTGCTGTAAAACCATCGCATGAGCTTAATGGGCGTCTCCTGGAGCTCCGAAAGCGTCATGTTCTCCGGAACAAAGCAGGCGTAATTCCCGTCGTACCTGCTCCAGGGAACGACATCGAGCGGAAAAATTCGTTTCTCGGCCATGAGCCGCGCGCGAAGATCGGTCCCCACAATGGGCACGGGGTGCAGAACCTGAATGCTACTGATCTGTGCCTCGCGGATGAACGACTTGAATCGTCTGACCCGCTCCGGAACGCCGAGCGTCCCCTGTCCTCGTTTCGCGGGATACCCGAAGATGAACATGCCGTGCACCCAGAAGTGGCGGCGCAACGCGTGCGTCCACTCGGCCATGTGCCGGGAAAGGTACCCCTTCCGCATGGCTTTCAAGTCCTCGTCGATCGGGGACTCGTACCCCACCGCGACCATCGTGACGCCTCCCTTTTTCATCGTTTCGAGGAACGCAAGATTCCGCGCCGTTTCGAGCCGGATCTGGACCGTGAAATCGAGCTCGCCGTGATACCGCTCGTAGATCATGGTGAAGAAATCGGAAATACCTTCGAGATTCTCCTCCAAGCGATCGTCCACAATGAAGAAGGCGCGCGCATCTCTCGTCTCAACGAGCCACGTCACGGTGTTAAAGAGGTGCGCTGCACACGCCCACCGCGGTTTCCCTCTCACGCTGCAGAATTCGCAGTTGAAGCGGCACCCGCGAACCCGACCGATCGGGTACGTTTTGATCCGCCGCGCATGTCTAAGGAGTCCGAAGTCGGGGTACGGCAGTTCGTTCAAATTTGCGAGTTCAAGCATCAGCGGCGCATTTGATCGCACGCAGCCATTCTCAAGGTAGGAGATCCCCGGAATGGAGGAGAGCGGCCCGCCGCTCTGCAAAGCTGCGAGCAGCTGCCGAATAATGACCTCGCCATCTCCGTGGACCACAATGTCAATGTTCCTCTGAAGCGCCTCCTCCGGGCAGTAGTGCGCGTGCCAACCACCAGCAATGTTCACAACCCCGCACTCACGGTAGAACGCGGAGAGGTCGAACACGCGATCCATTGTCGAGGTGAGTCCGCAGTAGAAGCCGGCGACCGAGGCGGGACGTTCCTTCTGCAGGCGCACGTGGTCGGGCAACCCCCGCGTGTCGCGAGGACCGCGGTAGTTGTTTTCATCAATAATTTCGACTCGCCATCCCCACGTCGTACCCGCGACAGTCGCGACGCACACGGGCCCGAGTGGAGTCGTGTTCTTCGCGGCACGCGTGAAAATATTGACCTCGGGAAACGCGGGAATAATGAACCGAATGAGCGGCCAACCATCTGTTTCGAGTAATCGCATTCTTCCTCCGATTAAGATTTTTCAGATAACTCCATACTCTATAGCACTTACGGAACCAAAAGACCATATAGGGGGAAAATGACGAAAAAAAAAACCGCCTGGTTGGGCGGTTTCGGTCTCTATTTCTTCGGTTGCCTTTCTTTTTCCGCAACTAACAACAGGGTTTTTATTACCGTGTCCGGATTTAGCGACATCGACTGGATGCCGATATCCACCAAGAATTCCGCAAAATCGGGATAGTCCGAGGGTGCTTGGCCGCAAATGCCAACGTACTTGCCCCGCTCGTTGCACTTTTTCACGACCTCGGCGATGAGTTTCTTTACCGACGGGTCCTTTTCGTTTGCGATGTGCGTCACGATACCCGAGTCGCGGTCGAGCCCGAGCGTAAGCTGGGTGAGGTCGTTCGATCCGATGGACATGCCGTCGAAGACATCCAAAAACTCGTCGGCGAGAAGTACATTCGAAGGGATCTCGCACATCACATAGACCTTGAGCGTTTTGTCCTTCGCGCGGTCCAAGCCGTGCTCCGCCATCACTCGCAAGCACTCTTTCCCCTCCTCCGGCGTCCGGCAGAACGGGATCATGGGGACCACGTTTACGAGTCCCATCACGTCGCGCACCCTTTTAAGCGCGCGACACTCGAGCCCGAACGCCTTCGCGAACTTCGGGTCGTAGTAGCGCGACGCGCCACGCCAGCCGAGCATTGGGTTCTCCTCATGCGGCTCGTAGCGGTCGCCGCCCAAGAGCTTCGCGTACTCGTTCGTCTTAAAATCCGAGAAGCGGATGATGACCTCCTCCGGGTGGAACGCCGCCGCGATCTTCGCAATGCCCTCCGCGAGCTCGTCCACGTAGTATTCGGTCTTGTCCTTATACCCTTCGGTGAGCTTCTCGATCTGTGCCTTGAGTTTCTTGTCCGTGAGTTTCTGGTAGTCAATGAGCGCGTTCGGATGGATCTTGATGTGCGAGGCGATGATGAACTCGAGGCGCCCCAGCCCCACTCCTTTTGCCGGTAGGAAATGCATCTTGAACGCCTCGTCGGGGCTCCCGATGTTCACCATAATCTTCGTTTTCGTCTCGGGGAGCTTGTCCAATCGATGCTCCACCGTTTTGAACGGGAGTGCGCCGGCATAGATCCTTCCAATCTCTCCCGAAGCGCAGTTCACCGTCACCTCCATGCCGCTCTTCAAAATCTTCGTCGCGTTCGCGGTTCCCACGATGCAGGGAATGCCGAGCTCGCGCGAGACAATAGCGGCGTGCGAGGTGCGGCCACCCTTATCTGTCACGATCGCCGCGGCAATCTTCATGATGGGCTCCCAATCGGGATCGGTGATCTCGGTCACGAGCACCTCCCCTTCCCGGAACTCTTCGATCTTCTTCACATCCTTGATGACGCGTACTTTCCCCACACCGATCTTCTGCCCGACTGCAATACCCTCCGTCAAAAGTTCCCCCTTCCCCTCGAGCCGGTACTCCTTGAAGACATTCTTATTCTTTAGGGCTTGCACCGTCTCGGGGCGCGCCTGCACGATGAAGAGCTCGTTCGTAGCCCCGTCTTTCGCCCACTCGATGTCCAACGGCTGGTAGAGGTCG
>CAYHFV010000071.1:0-3748 GCA_964356055.1 uncultured Candidatus Saccharibacteria bacterium | reverse complement strand
CCCCCTTCCGCCGCGCCCTCGCTTCTGGCATTTCGGCGAAAAAATCCGGCGGCTACAAGTTGAAGAGAATAAATGGATTTAAAAATATGAATAACCCTTCCGGACACAATTTTCATTTCGGCATTGAGGATAGAGCGAAAGCTAAAGGATGGAAAATTCACTCTAAAGTGAGCTATCTCGACGATGTAGAACAAAAACCAAGAGAGATTGATTTTGTGGCGGTTCAACAGCGCGAGAGTCATAATCCACGCGGCAATCAAGTTGCTCTAGTAGTTGAGTGTAAGTACCTCGGACATGATGTGAAATTTTGGTTTAGAGATAATCCCAAAAATCAGAAAACGTACTTTTTTGACGGCTACAATATGGGCGATCTTTTTCTTAATGAAAGTAGGTGGCATTTCTTCACCCCAACAAAAGTTGCAGTTTCGCTAGAAGAAAATGCCAAAAAAGATAATAAAATGTACGAGGCAATTATGCAGGCAAGTAAAGCATTGATGTTTTTGCGCCAAAGTCAACAAATGCTTTACACAAAGGGATTGTTCTATCCCATTGTTGTGTATAAGGGTTCTGGTAAATTAACCGACCAAGACGGAAATGAAGTTAAAAACGTATTGTACTATCACGAGTATCCATGGAGGGACCAAAAAACTCATGATGTAAGTATACGCCCACTCTATGTAAACATAATCCATGAATCAGGTTTAGAAGATTATTTAGATAATGTTTTCAAGAAGGAGATGGATAGTTTGATGGGCTATGTTTTCTTTCAAAACAGGATGAGGGATAATGAGGCCCGCGAAAGTGCGAGAAGAAATAAAATCAATCCTGCGTTGTAAAAAATATGACAACAACAAAGAAAATCCAAGTGATGATAGTCCACGGTGGCATGACCTTTAAAAATGAGAAGGACTATTTGCATTATTTGAAAACTAAAAAAGTCTCAGCCAAGAAGAAGATTTATTGGGCCGGAGATTATTTGGAAAAAAGTTTGGGAAAGAGGTTTGAGATAATCGCGCCTCGAATGCCCCTGCAAGACTATGCGAAATATAGAGATTGGAAGATATCTTTTGAAAGATATTTGTCGCTTCTCAAAAATAAATACATATTGATTGGTTCATCTCTCGGCGGAGTTTTTCTCGCAAAATATCTTTCTGAAAATAAACTCCGCAAAAAAGCCTTGTCAGTGTATTTGGTTTGTCCGCCTTTCGATAACACTTTGCCGACCGAAGATTTGGTTGGCGGGTTCAAGCTCAAATCTGATTTATCGCTAGTCGAGAAAAATTGCAAAAATCTTCACTTACTCTTTTCTAAAGACGATGATGTTGTCCCTGTCTCTCACGCGAACAAATACAAACAGAAATTCAAAAATGCACACGTTGTGGTTTATAAGAGCAAGGGTGGACATTTCAACATCACTAAGTTTCCAGAAATAGTCAAAATGATTTTTGCTGATGTTAAGAAGAATTAAGCGGTCGGATTTTTTCGCCGAAATGCCAGAAGCGAGGGCGCGGCGGCGCGGAATCAAGGAGACGAGCGTGCTAAAATGAGTCCGTGACGCACTTCGTTTACATTCTCCGGTGCGCCGACGGGTCGCTCTACGTCGGGTGCACGAAGGACCTCAAGCGGAGGGTGCGTGAGCACGCCACCTCGAAACGGGGCGCGCGCTACACGAAAACACGACGGCCCGTTACGCTCGTCCACACCGAGCGGTTCCGGACGCTCGCGGCGGCGCGCCGGAGGGAGGCAAAGCTCAAAACCTGGCGCAGAAAGCGGAAGTTGGAACTGCTTGTGTGACGGAAGAGGAGAGTGGGAGGCTGACCGCAGCACCGACTCATAGCCAACAGGGAGATATTATGACCGCAGGCCACACCCGGCCCCGGCGGCTCATTTTGATCCGCCACGCCGAATCGAAACGAAATAAAGCAGGGACGAATGATCTATCAAAAACTCACCCCCGCGGTGGGTTTTGTGTTCTTCGGGGGTAGAGTATAATGAACCCTCACTATGAAACGTCGGTTTGCGCCACTTGTGATCGGTACGTTTGTGGTGGTGGCACTCGGTTTCCTCTTTGCGTGGCCGAGGCTCTTTCCGGCACCTGTGGCCTCGGGCGCGGTGCCCTGTCTCGTTCCGAATCGCCCGCTTACAGTGCATGTCCATCCGACGCTCAAGATATTTATCTCAAACGGCGGCGGGGAAAAGATCGAGGAGACTGTTCCGTCGGATATTGGGCTGGACGGCGCGTGCGAATATGTTCTCCACACGCACGACGGAGAGAGCGAGAGAGGGGTCATTCACGTAGAGTCCCAAGACGCGCGGCGGTACACGCTTGGCGATTTCTTCGCGGTGTGGAAGAAACCGCTCATTCGTGAGGGGTACACACTCGAGGTGCGCGTGGACGGGGAGATTGTTCCCGATCCCGCGACTATTCCCTTGAAAGACAAGGAAGCTATCGAGTTTCGCTACACTGCGAATTAAATGACGTCCTCCCCGCGCGGGCGTGCGGGGGTTCCCCTACATTTAAAAAACCCGGTCGCTTAAGGCGACCGGGTTTTGGCACACTGTTCTTCGAGCGCGCTCCGGAGTTCCTCCGCAGCGGCGAGGAGCGCCGGGTTCCGTGCGGCGTCGAGCATCAGCTCCGCGACCGGAAATTCGCGGCGCGGTCTCCGAATGACGGAGATGACAACGTACGGTTCCGCGCTGTCAACGAACGAGATCCGAAAATCCTGTCTTATGTCCGCGGGGAGCGTTTCATTGAGCACCCTCACCTTTTCGTATACCGTGGGTGCGTAGGTCCGGTGAAACGCGCACTGGTTGCTGCCCAAGGCGCTTCCTGCCTGCACCCATACTTTCCGCTCGACGGCATCAACCGTCACCTTCAAGATGACGTCGTAGAAGAGCAAGGGATACGGTTCGAGTTCCATAGAACCTCTCCTTCGATGATGGTACGTACTCCGATCGTTCTACCCCCTCACTTGGCAGGTGTCAATTCGCCTCCGCCCCCGCGCTTTGATACAATACGTTCTATGAATCCCGTTAGAAACCTTACCGCGCGTCTCCCAAAAACAGACATCCAGAACGTTAAAACGGATACGTTGTCGACGTATTCTCTCAAGGTACGTTTCTAACGGGATGAAGCACGAACTGCCTCCTTTGCCCTACACCTATGACGCGCTTGAACCCGTGATCGACGCGCGGACGATGGAGATCCACCACCGCAAGCATCATGCGGGCTATGTCGCGAAGCTGAACGAGGCGCTCGAGCGGGCGCCCGCGGTCTGGGACAAGAGCCTCGAAGACCTTCTCCGCAACCTGGAGGACGTCCCCGCGAGCGTGCGGACCGCGATCCGAAACCACGGCGGCGGCCACTATAACCACTCGCTCTTCTGGAAGCTCCTCGCGCCCGAGGGAAAAGGGGGCGGAGGAGAGCCGGCGGGCGACCTCCGCGCCGCCCTCGATGGGTCGTTCGGCGATTACATGCGCTTCGTTGCCGAGTTCACACAGGTTGCGAGTACGCATTTCGGAAGCGGCTGGGCGTGGCTCGCGGTAGGAACCCAGGGTAAACTCATCGTACTCTCGACGCCAAACCAAGACTCGCCGCTCTCGGAAGGGATCTACCCGGTCCTCGGTTTGGACCTCTGGGAACACGCCTACTACTTGCAGTATCAGAACCGCCGCCCCGAGTACGTCGAGAACTTCTGGCGCATTGTGAACTGGCGTCAGGCAGAGCAGAACTTTCTCGACGCGCCCC
>CAYHFV010000070.1:0-3753 GCA_964356055.1 uncultured Candidatus Saccharibacteria bacterium | reverse complement strand
TTGGATGACGGAGATGGTCGGCGCGTAGGGCGAGGGCCGGCCGATGCCGTACGCCTCGAGCGACTTGATGAGGCTCGCTTCGTTGTAGCGGGGTGGCGGTTCGGTGAAGTGCTGTTCCGGCTTCAATGCTTCGAGGTCGAGTGTGTCGCCTTTCTCAAGCGGTGGAAGACGGCGTTCTTCGAATTTCGTCGGCCACACCTTAAGGAACCCGTCGAAGGTGAGTGTCGAGCCGTTTGCGGAAAGCGTGTATCGGTTCTTCGTCCCGTCCGCGCTTCGCGCCTCGACGTCGATCTTTGTGGTGGCAACGACCGCCTGGGGGAGCTGGGAGGCGACGAACCGCCGCCAGATGAGATCGTAGAGCTTCCGCTCACCCGGGTCGTCGCCGGGAAGTTCGTCCGGTACCGCGAGCGGGTTGGTCGGCCGTATCGCTTCGTGCGCCTCCTGCGCCAGGCGGGACTTAGTGGTGAATACGCGGGGAGCGGGGATGAGATACGGTTTCCCGTAGGCCTGTTCGATGAATTGTCGTGCGGCCGCGAGGGATTCGCGCGAGAGGTTCACCGAGTCGGTTCGCATGTACGTGATGAATCCCTTTTCGTAGAGGTGTTGGGCGAGCATCATGGTGCGCCGGGCGCTCATCCGAAGTCGGCGGTTCGCTTCCTGCTGCATCGTGCTGGTCGTGAATGGCGGCAAGGGGTTCCGCCGCATCTCGCGCCGTTCGACGGCGCTCACGGCGTACGAGGCGTTCTGGAGGTCATTGACAATCGCGTCCGCCGCTTTTTTGTCGGCAATGCCGAGTTTCGGAATAGATTCGTCATTCTTCGCGTGGAGCAGCGCTTCGATCCCGGTTCCGTCGCCGTGCTTTTTGAGAAGCGCGGCGATCGACCAGTACTCGTCCGGTTTGAACGCTCCGATCTCTCCCTCGCGCTCGACGATGAGCCTGAGCGCAACCGATTGCACCCGCCCCGCCGAAAGACCGCGGACTACTTTTTTCCAGAGAAAGGGCGAGAGGAGATATCCGACAAGTCGGTCGAGAACGCGACGCGCCTGTTGGGCGTTCACGAGGTTCTGGTTCAACGGCCGCGGGCGCTCGAGCGCCTCGCGGATCGCGGTCTCGGTGATCTCATGGAACGCGATCCGTTCCACCGGCGGGAGCGTTCCTTCGAGTTTTTTCTGTGTGGTGCTGATGGTAAAGGAGGGATCGAGGACTGTGGTGAGGTGCCAGGCGATCGCCTCTCCTTCGCGGTCTTCATCGGTGGCGAGAACGATGCGTGAGGCGCCGGTGGCGAGCTTTCGAAGAGCGGTCACGTTCTTCCGTGCCCGCATCGGGACGATGTATTGAGGCTCGAACTGATGATCGGTATCAATACCGAGCTTCGAACGCGGGAGGTCGCGAATATGCCCGAACGACGATTGGATGTTGAAGCCCTCGCCGAGGAAACGGCCGATCGTTTTTGCCTTGGTCGGCGATTCGACGATGATGAGCGTTTCTTTCTTCTCTTCCCGTTTCATATTGGACGTTTCAGCGCGCTTTTACCACGAACCCGCCCCTCCGTTCTTCGATGCGATTCGAGAGCGTGAGGAAGGAGAGCGTGCGGATGACCTCGGGGGCTAGGAAGTGGGTCGCCTCGACGAGCGCATCAAGCGGCACCGGGCGCTGCGAGGTTCGGAGCACTTCAAGAATGGCGTGTTCGATCCCGCTCTCCGATTCTGCGGCAATACTCTGGACGGCGGTCGGTTCCTCGTAGGCGAGGTCCTCGAGAATGTCTGTGGCGTTCGTCACGAGCCGGGCGCCGTTCCGAAGGAGCATGTGCGAACCCGTAAAGTGCGGATGCCGAGCCGGCCCTGGGACGACGAAAACCTCGCGCCCTTGGAGCGCCGCATAGCGCGCGGTGGCGAGCGCCCCGGAACGCGCGGGCGCCTCGATGATGACCACGGCGCGCGAGAGACCGCTCACGATGCGGTTCCGTTCGAGAAAGTGGTGGGGGAGTGCGGGAGTTCCGACCGGGTGTTCCGAAAGGAGCCCGCCGCCGTTTTCTAAGATTCGTTCCGCGAGCTGCTCGTGTTCGCGCGGGTAGACGGCATCGACGCCGCCGGCAAGGACGGCGACCGTCGCCCCTCCACCTTCCAGCGCCCCTTCGTGCGCCGCGGCGTCGATGCCGAACGCAAGGCCGGAGACGATAACGATCCCGCGGGCGCTGAGCGCTCGTGCCACTTCACGCGCCTGCTGTTTCCCTTCCGCCGTCGCCTTCCGAGTGCCGACCACCGAAACGCAGACCTTTTCAGGCGCGGGGAGCGTTCCCCGGACGTAGAGCATCTCAGGCGGGTCGGGTATCTCACCGAGAAGCTCCGGGTATTGGGTGTCAGATGCGGTGAAGGAGTGAACGATAGATGAGTCCATGGCGGTGTGATAGAATAGAAATATTATAGTAGCGGCACAGCGAATGTGATGGTGGGCACTATATCACGCTCGCTGAAAGCTGTACAGTATATCGTGACGGAATTCAGAAAAAAACTCATTGTTGAAGCAGTCATCAGCGTCGCGGTCATCGCCACCCTTATGGGGGGAATTGGCTTTTTCGGATCGAATATCGAGCGTTCCGTTCGGGATATCCGGAATCACCGCGCGGAGCTTCTCGGGCGGTGGTCATCTCTCTCAGCGCTCGCGACACTTCTCGGGGAATACAACGACAAGGCGAGGGAATACCTGGGGGTGATGGGACAGATCATTCCGGCGCAGGACCAGGTGTTCAACCTGAATAAGGATTTCCAGGCGCTCGCGAAACGGGAAGGGGTCACCGCGACCTTCACCTTCACCGGTGAATCCTCGCCGAGCGAGGGAGTGCTCGGGTCCGTTCGATTCCAGCTCGTGGCGTCGGGTAATTTCACTGGTGTGGTTCGGTTCATCCGGGCCGTCGAACAGTTCCGTTATCTTTCACGGATTGATGCCATGACCGTCGAAGGGTCCGGGGGGCGCACGAACGCCACCATCCACGGCCAGGTATCTTTTCGATAATTGATCCATGAAAAACCCATTCGGATCGCTCCGCTTCAAGTTCAAATCATCGAAACAGCTCCTCTTCTCATTGTGGGCGGCGGGAATGATACTTCTCGTCGCCGGCGCGGTTGTGTGGGGGTCGGTGTTCCTGGGGTCGCACCTCAAGGAAGCGCTCTCCGCGGACGAGCTCAAGAAGCCCGAGCCGCCGGTGCGGTTTGACATTGAGGGATTCGAACGGTTACAACTAACGAAGTAGTGGGCGTGGAAGGAATCTCACGTGCCGACGGCGTCGGCTTTTCAGAACCCTCGGTTCTGAATTCCGCCAACTGGCGGACTCCGACACGGGGAACCGGTCGCGGTTCCCCGGCCCCCTCCACTCGTTCAATTCCTTTTCAATCAGCTCCTGTTTATACTTATGGTGGGCGTGGAAGGAATCGAACCTTCGACCTCTGTCTTATCAGGACAGCGTTCTACCACTGAACTACACGCCCGACGCGTTCCATTGTTTCATTTTCACGCTCTTTTTTCAAGAGAATACCTAATGGGCTGGTAGTTCAGTGGTAGAACGCCGCTTTTGTTCCGATCTTGCACGAGCGAAGCGAATTAACAAAATCGAGAATCCTCGGTAAATCTTGGTGGGCCTATAGCTTAATGGTAGAGCACCCGGTTTGCATCCGGGAGACGCGGGTTCGATTCCCACTAGGTCCACAGGCCCACCAAGATTTATCGGGACAATGAGGAGGTCGCGGGTTCGATTC
>CAYHFV010000069.1:0-3848 GCA_964356055.1 uncultured Candidatus Saccharibacteria bacterium | reverse complement strand
CCCTCCTCGGGTTCCTGACCGGGGGCTCGCCCACGCCGTGGCACCAGATTCAGTGCGCTTCTTAATCAGAGCGTAAGGATTCGAGCAAGAGGGGAAAAATCCCGGCCGCCTGAGGCGACCGGGATCTTTGCACGCAGTTCCGTCAACGTTTATTCAGTGATTCGTTTAATGACTACGCGCCGCTCTTTCCCGACACCCACACTTTCAGTCTTCAAATCGGGGTGCGTCGTGATCTCCATGTGCACGAGCCGCCGCTCGTACGAGTTCATCGGCGGGAGTTCGACGTCAGCCTTCGTCACCATCGCTTTGTGTGCGGCGGCGCGCGCAAGCTCTCCAATGAGGCGCTCACGCTCGCGGCGGTAGTAGTTCACGTCGATCACAAACGTCGGCGCCCCCGCCCTCCTCAAAATAAGGTTAAAAAGGTGCTCGAAGGATGCGAGGAGCGCGGTCAGATTCGATTGCGCCACCTCGTCATCAATCACAATGAGGATTTTCCGATGCTCCTCGTCGACCGAGAGTTTCGCTTCCCGAAAACCGAAAAAGTTCAGGATCGTATTGAGTTTTTCGACGTGTTCCTGCATAGCGTTCAGGGCGTTTTCGCTCCGAGCGAGGGTGTTCCTCCGTTTCGCCGCGCAATCGCGCGGTTGATAAAAATCTGCTGCACCACCGAAAATACGTTCGATACCGACCAGTAGAGCGCGAGCGCCGCGGGGAGACTCCAGAGCACCACCCCGGTAATGAGCGGCGCCACATACACCATGTACACCATGAAACGGGCAACCGGCGCCGCGGCGTGTACATTCCCCGCCGTCGGCTCGCTTTTCGGAAGCGAGAGACGCGAGAGGAGGTACTGGAGAAGAGCGGCGATAATAACCAGAACGCCGTTCGGCACTCCCAGGTCAACGAAGCCGAGAAGGGTCCGGTGGTCAAATACCGCACCGTTCAGTTCCGTCCGAAAGATTTGGAAGAGCGCAAAAAAAATGGGGAGCTGGATAATCAGGATCAAAAGACTCGAGAACGGATTCAGCCGATGCGCGCGGTAAAGGCCCATGAGCTCTTGCGCCTGACGTTCTTTGTTATCGCGGTGGTCGCGCTGTATCCTTTTGATTGACGGCTGGATGCGCTGGAGGAGCGCCTGGTCCTTCGCCCCCTTCCAAAAGAGGGGGAAGAGGACGACGCGAACGACGATGGTGAGCACGATGATCGCCAGGCCGAGATCGCCGAACGAAAAACGTTCGTAGATGAAAACGAGCGCCGAGAGAATCGGATCGTAGAGATAGGTATGAAAGAGTGTCCCCATACGATGGGTTCGCTGTTCACCGGCCCGACGTCCCGTTGCACCATCGTTCGAGTGCTCGGGTCAGCTCATCCGAGAGCGCTTCAAATGATACCAGCAAACTTGAGCGGGTGGCAATGAGTTCGAGCGAGCATCGAATTCGTTCCCGATAGGGGGCGACAATCGATCGAAGGCGTCGCTTGACGCGGTTTCGGGCCACCGCGCTGCGGGAAACCCCCCGTCCCACGACAATCATAACTCGGCGCGTGCGGCTGGCGTTCTTTCGTGATTCGCGCAACAAAAACGGCGGCATGGGTTCCCAACGCCAGGGGGGTGATTATACCGACAGCTGTCGGCGACCCTGCCGGCGGCGACGGCGTACCGCCGCTCGTCCACCGACGCTCCGTGAGCGCTTCAAAAATCCGTGCATCCGTGCGCGCTTTCGCTTCTTTGGTTGATACGTAACACTCATTGTTTCACCGCGTTCTCTCCTCCCGTGCGCTCACACCGCTCTCTTTTCCATCCATCGACCAGCCGGACGCCGAAAAGCGGGTGTGCATTCTTTCCACAGTACATCAACAATTAAATCACATTGGGCATCGTCATTCAATATTGCATCTTTCACCCTCACCCGTATCATGAGACCAGACATTGGGGGCACCACACGTCATGAACACCGTATCTCAGAATATCGAGCGGCGCGATCTTTGGCAGTCAGCGTTGAGTGAGATTGAGCTGCAGATCTCTCGGCCGAACTTTCTCACCTGGCTCAAAAACAGCAAGCTTGTCGAACACCGAGAGCGCGAGGGGGTGGTTCTGGTGAGCCTCCCTAATAACTTCGCGAAGGAATGGGTCAAAAATCGCTACCACAAACTGATTCTCGGAACGCTCCGCGGCATTGATGGATCGATACGGAGCGTCGACTACACCGTTGCCACCGCCGGAGTTTCAATCGTCAAAGCAAAGACCGCCGCGGTTGCCGCCCGCTCGACGCTGAATTCCCAACCGCAGCTCATCGAGCTCAAAATCGATCCCAAGACCAACCTGAATCCGCGGTACACGTTAAAGTCGTACATTGTAGGATCCTCGAACGAACTCGCGTACGCAGCCGCGCAGGCAGTGATCGGGGAAATTGGAAAAAAATACAATCCGCTCTTTATCTACGGCGGCGTCGGTCTCGGAAAGACGCACCTTTTACAGGGGGTGGGGAATGAGATCGTCCACAAGTATCAGGGGCGAGTGAATGTGCTCTACACCACCTCCGAACGGTTCATCAACGATGTGGTGGCCGCGATCCGGAATAAACGGATGGAGGACGTGAAACGGAAGTATCGCGACATTGACGTCCTCATTATCGACGACATTCAATTCATCGGCGGGAAAACTGCGACCGAGCTCGAATTCTTCTATACCTTCAACACGCTCTACGAAAACAGCAAACAGATTGTCATGTCGTCTGACCGACCGCCCGCGGCCATCCCCACACTCGAAGAGCGGCTCCGCTCACGGTTCGAGGGGGGCATGATCGCCGACATCGGATACCCTGATTACGAAATGCGCCTCGCCATTTTAAAGGACAAGGTCCAACAGCGGGGAAGTGTTTTGGATGAAAAGGCGCTCGAGTGTATAGCGGCAAAGGTGCAGAAAAACATTAGGGAATTGGAGGGTGTATTGAACAAGGTGCTCTTCTACCAGCAGTACAAAAATGAGCGGGTAACCCAGAAAAAACTTGAGGAGATCATCGATGAAACGATTCAGGTCGTCGCGAGGAACATCACCGCAAACGAGGTGGTAAAAACGGTCGCCGAATTCTTCGAGGTGCCGCAAGCAGATCTCACGGACCGCAGCCGGAAGCAGGAGGTGGTGGAACCGAGGCAGATTGCGATGTATCTCCTCCGCGACATGCTGAAGCTCTCCTACCCCCACATTGGGGAGAAGCTCGGGAAGCGTGATCACACGACGGCCATTCATGCGTATGAAAAAATCGCCCGTGGGGTTATTCAAAATCCGGGGCTCAATCAAAAAATCATGATGATCAAGGAGCGGGTCTACAAGGGCGCGGGCACGTGATGGGTTGTGGACAAAACGCGGCCGTGTTTCATCAGCGACATTACCGTGCAGGGCGACGCCCATCGCTTGTCCACACGTACTCCCGCTGAGATTACCCGAGAAAACCGTCACCGCACCTCGCCCATTCGCAGTTTTCCCCAATAAGACTCGCTCCTACTACTACGACTATATGAAAATAATTTTACTAAGAGACAAACTAGTAGCAGGAGTTGCTGCAATTGAGCGTTCAGTGGGTAGCGCGGGGAGCCTTCCGATCTTAAAGAACGCGCTGGTTGCAACCGGCGACTCGTCCATCACGCTCACCGCAACCAACCTCGAACTTGCCTCACAGGCAACCGTGACAAGCAAGGTTGTTGAAAGCGGGTCGCTTGCGGTACCGCTTGGCATCATGAGCGCTGTGGTGAAAAATCTCAGTGCCGATCGGGTGACGCTTGAGCAACGCGGCACCACGCTCGCAGTCGTGACTGACAACTATGAGGCGAGTATCCAGGGCACCGACGCG
>CAYHFV010000068.1:0-4266 GCA_964356055.1 uncultured Candidatus Saccharibacteria bacterium | reverse complement strand
TAAAGAATGTATTTCATATGATTTGGATTAAAAAATTTTCTTCCCCCAAAATGCGAAATCGCGAATTCGTTTTTGAACCCAAGAAGCCTTACGACTTGGTAGCCGCCGTAGGCGGCCCTGTGCATAAAAACTTGCAATTTCCTACATGGTGCCCCCGGTAGGATTCGAACCCACATACGCGGCTTAGAACGCCGCTGTCCTATCCGTTGAACGACGGGGGCAACTGCTTCGTGGTTTTATCCTAATACAACCGTTTTCTTTTTACACACCCTATCCGCTCCGACGATTCTGTCGGAGAGCCGACTTCTCGATTATCTCTTTCAATGAGCGCGTCGGCTTTGAGCTACGGGGGCGCCTGTGCTCCTCCACTCTATTTTGACGAAGCGGGGAGGATATTTCAAATTGCAGACCGTTGAGGTAGGATGGGGTCGTACAAGGCGTAGTGTACCGGTAGTCCTTTTTGCCCCGTAGGAAATTTATCGGGCCGTCGTATACCGGTAGTACGCATGCTTTGGGAGCATGTAGACTGGGTTCGATTCCCAGCGGCCCGACCACTCAAGACAAGTTAAATTTTCGGAAAAGGTTGCCTCGGGTTTTCCCGCATCCATTCCGAACACACGCGAGATCAAACAAACGCAATCTCGCGCCCTTTGGCCGCCATGTCGGAGCAACGCGCGGACGAATCCACGCCTGCCCTGCCTCAGGCTCTCCGACAAAAAGAAAAGGTCTTGACGATCGCGTCGCCAAGACCACCACTCACCACACATATTACACATAGAGAAGGGCTCCCTGTGCTGGGCCTACTTTCAGCCTTACTAGATCCCCCACCTAGCAAAACAAGCAGATCAACAAGAGAGCCCCCGTTACTCTTTTGAAATTCTAATACTTCCCCGATCTTACCTCCTGCTCCGCGACGTGTCAAGTGGTGGCCCGAACAGACCAGGATGCGTGTATCAACACTCGTCCGCGCAAGCGAACCGATTCCAACGATCATGGCTTTGACCTCCGTAGAGCGGAGCGTCGGGGTTGACGGGCGGCGCGTTCGGTGCATAGAATTGCTCCTGGTACGTTCACTTTCAATATCTACTGCCACGAGGAAGAATAATGGTACCCATCGTCTCCCCTTTTCACCCGCTTTCGTCAGAACAGATAGAGATGCTTAAGGAAACCATTCAACAGATGGTCCGTGAGCACGATGAATTCTTGAGTTCCGCGGCGATCGAACCGCCTGAACAAAGGGTACCGTTCGCTCCCGAACCGATCGAGCGACACGCGGATCCGCTCGACCACGCCAGCGAAATCACAAGCGGCGATACAAGAAGCGGGTATCGGGTACGGGTGAGCCTTGAACGAGATAGGCTCGCGCGAGCGCTGAGCCGGTTGGAGCGCACTCCCCAAGCCTTCGGGCAGTGCGCCACCTGCGCAGGGAATATTCCCTTCGAGCGGCTTTTTATCATCCCATACGCACAAAAGTGCGTCACCTGCAAGAGTAGTTCGCAGTAAATAAAAGGAAAACGGCGCCTCGGCGCCGTTTTTTTGCTGCTCCGCGACCCTCTCCCTAAAGCGATTGGTCAAGCTCCTGCAGCTTTTCAACGAAGAGCTGGTTCATGCGGTTGATCGTCCCGCCGCGCTGATTCACCTCCGCGATTGCCTCGTCGATCGCCCGCCTCGTCGTGGGCTCGGTGATTCCGAGCGCCCTTGTGAGCGTGTCGAGAAACTGATTCAGGCTGTCCGTATACGCGAGGTACTCCTGGACCAGCATCAGTTCAAGCGACACCGCCTGGTAGGCGAGGCGCTGGCTCTCCCCCGGTCGAATATCCTCGAGGGACGCGGCGACGGCCTCGAGTTCATCGGCTAATTCCATCGCCTTACGGTAGGCTTCGTAGTTCCGATCGCGGGCCTCTTGCAGGAGCGCCCGCGCGACCTCGGGATTCCCCCCCAGGTCGTTCTGGTTCGCTTCCTTGATGCGCTCGTTCACCGCCGCGGTAATCTCGACGATGCGTCCGCTCAAGACCGCGGCCCGCTCGCGTCCCACGGTAAACTCCGGCGGGAGCTCAACCTGCGCCGCCGACCACGTTACATATCCCAACACAACGAGGGCAATGACGGTGAGCACAAGAAGAAAAAGGCGCTTTTTGGTGAGAAAATGGCCGGACATTGTCATAAACACATCCCATCATATCAACGGAATTTCAAAAAGACAACGCGAAAATCTCCTTGCGCCATCAATGCACAGTGTGTAATGATGGTGAGCGAGGAGCGCGGCTGAATTACTCGCGGGGTTGGTATAGTGGCAGTACGTCACCCTTCCAAGGTGAAGGCACGAGTTCAATTCTCGTACCCCGCACCAGAGTACAGATAAAAAAAACCGAGGCAACGAACGGTCGCCTCGGTGGGTTCTTGGCTTCACCATCCTCTGTGGTTCCCAAAAGATGGTGGGGTATTTGATGGAACTGAAATAAAGTATAGGGTGCTGATATCGGGTGTGTCAACAGGACAACGGCATCACCGGGGACCCCTCATTTGATTTCGTGGGGAGCCGGTGTTACAGTTCTCCTGGATTCTGAGTCATAGCTACCATACCGCAAACGTTACAGGGCGTTACAAGTCACCCGGATATTTTTCGTACCAATCACCAAAAGACTAGAAACAAACCGAGCTTTCCATCGTTTTACCAATGCAAGAGGAAGAATTGCTCATTCAAAAGGCACGCGCAGGCGACCGAAACGCGTTCGGGAAGCTCTATGATACCTACGCGCCCCGCATCTATCGGTTCATTTTCCTCAAGGTGTCGAACCGACAAGACGCGGAGGACCTGACTCATCAGGTGTTCGTGAATGCCTGGGAGAGTATGAGCCGGTTCGAGCTCCGCGGTTTCCCATTCTCGAGTTGGCTCTACCGGATCGCCGGAAACGCCGTCATCGACCACTATCGGACTGCCCGTGTTCACCAAGACCTGGGAACAATTCCAGAGGAGGTGGTCGCCGAACCTTCAAAGCTCGAACAGACACTCGATCAATCGCTCGATGTCACGACCGTCCGAGCGGCGCTCGCGAAGCTTGAGTTCGACCAGCAAAACGTCCTGATCATGAAGTTCATCGACGACCTTTCCACGAAAGAGATCGCGCAGGCGCTTTCGAAATCGGAGGGAGCCATTCGGGTCATCCAACATCGCGCCTTAAAGCACCTCAAGCGTCACCTCGATGCACCACGACCTCGTTGAACAACTGAAAACGCTTAAAGCTATCAGACCCCGTGATGGGTATTTGGCTTGTTCGCGCCGCGAGATTTTGAACCGTGGCGGCGCGGCGTTCATGCCTCGCTTTTCCTGGGTAGAGTCGCTCTCGCCCTCGGTGCTCCGGCTCGCGGGCGTGGTCGCGCTCCTCCTCCTTGTGGTAGGGATTCCCGCGATCCTTCTTCCTGCCCGGCCCGTGCTCTCCTCCTCGCTTAATCCCGACAGCATTCGCGAGGAGATCCAGCAAACGCTCGCCATCCAGGTGGAGGAGCTCCGCTATGAGCAACGAACCAATCAGGCGGTGAACGCGGCCTTAGACGAAATCATGGACACAAGTATCAATCACCTGAACGCCGACGTCCTTGAAAGCGAGCTTAAACTACTCTTCGAGAGCGAGTCGTCGCCGGCACCCATCGACGATCTCTTGGATCAGGTACTCGAGTGATCGTCGTTCCCATGAAGACTCGCGTTGCTCTCACCGTATGTTCAATCGCGCTCGCCGCGATTTTTTCTGCGCCCGCCGCGATCGCCCAAACGCCGAGTACGCCGGCCGTCCAAAAAGCACTTGAGAACGTGAAAGAGAGCCTCGATGATCTGATCGAGACGAAAGACGAACGCCGCGCCGACGACCTATCGCTCCGAATCAAAACGTACCTCAAGGTTCTCGAACTTTCGATTACTGAAGCGAAAGAGCTGAAGGTGAAGGTACTCGCCTTAGACGAGCTCGACGCGGATGCCGCCGGCGCGCGGTGGCGCACCCGCACCATCGAGGCGCTGAACAATGCAATCGCTTTCTTTGAGGCGGAACGGGAACGCATTGAGGAGGCTTCGCGGCCGATCGAACTCGAAGATATCACCGGCGCGGCCGAACGGTTCAAGGCGTGGCGCGAGGCCACTTACCTCGGCGTGGCGAGCGAGATACGCGATTTTCTTGTCATCACCCCGGAGGCAAAAATAGTCGACCCTGCTCTCCTGCGGCACCAAAAGATCGGGGATGATGGCATAAAGATACCGCTCGCGCGCGTCAAAGG
>CAYHFV010000067.1:0-4324 GCA_964356055.1 uncultured Candidatus Saccharibacteria bacterium | reverse complement strand
GTTCCGCCTGCCGCCGCCGTGCAACGACCCGGCCCCGATCTAACGTCGGGGCCGTTTTCTATTGGCGGAGACGGGAGGATTCGAACCTCCGAGGGGATTGCTCCCCTAACTCCTTAGCACGGAGCCGCATTCGACCGCTCTGCCACGCCTCCACACCAAAAAAGAAGTGTGCTTCTTTTTTGGTGTGGAGGCACGCCTCTCATTGCTGCCTCTTTCGAGAAAAGCGCGTCTGCGTACATGCTACCCGCCTAAAAGACTTTTCTCAAGTCGCCGGCGAAGTTGGGCAAATGCCCGAGATTTCAGCTTGAGATTGTGCTCACGATGTCGCGCATCCTCTTCAGCGGCATACGCCTCGTAGTATACCAACCGAAAGGGGGTATGCGGTGCGGTGGAAGTAACCTTCCCGGCATTATGCTCTTTCAATCTCCGTTGCAAGTCATTCGTTGAACCGATGTAATTCCATTCACCCCGGCGGCTCGCAAGTATGTATACGTAGTGCATGGTGTTCCTCGCCACTTATTGTACAACGATGCGGAACGTTGTTTTTATCAACTCATTCTGGTACGTTTGAGGTGCAATGGCTGAGATAAAATCGAACCAAATCCCACGTCCACCCGTCGTCGCGGTCATGGGCCATGTCGACCACGGGAAAACAACTCTCCTGGACTACATTCGGAACACGAACCTCGCCGCGCGGGAGGCGGGCGGCATCACGCAGGCGATCGGCGCGTATGAAATCACACGAAACGGCCGCCTTATCACCTTCATCGACACGCCGGGACACGAGGCGTTCTCGCACATGCGCGCCCACGGCGCGAAGTGCGCCGACATCGCCATGTTGGTCGTCGCTGCGGACGACAGCGTGAAGCCGCAAACGAAGGAGGCGCTCGCCTCCCTCCAGGCCGCCGCGGTGCCGTTCGTCGTCGCGATCACAAAAACCGACAAGCCTGGCGCGAACATCGAGAAAGTGAAGCAAGATCTCGCCCAGATCGGCGTCTTCCTCGAGGGGTACGGCGGCGCGATCAGCTGGCACGCGGTCTCCGGAAAGAGCGGCGAGGGAGTCTCCGACCTCTTGGACCTCGTGCTCCTCGCCGCGGATCTCGAGCATCCGACGTACGACCCCGCCTCTCCCGCGACCGGCATCGTCCTTACGGCACGTCTCGACCCGCGCCGCGGCATCGTGGTCGGCGCCGTCCTCGAGAACGGCACCCTCCGGCGCGGGAACTTCATCGCCACCCCCTCGGCGCGCGGCAAGGTAAAGATGCTCGAGAATCTCCTCGGAAAACCCGCTCCCGCGCTCTCCCCGAGCGCCCCGGCGCTCATCGTCGGATTCGAATCCCTCCCCGAGATCGGCGAGGCATTCGTCGCCGGAACGACGCCACCCGTGGTCGCTGCCCCACCTAAAAAAGTTTCAGTCTCCAGGCTTCCCGCCGAAGGGGACCACGTTCCGCTCATCTTGAAGGCCGACGAGGCGGCCGGCCTCCAGGCGCTCGAAGGCGTCGTGCAAAAGCTCTCCGCGAACATTCCCCTCGTCGTCGTTTCAAAGAGCGTGGGGGACGTCTACGAATCGGACGTGAAAACCGCCGAGAGCGTCGGCGCAGCGGTCGTCGGATTCCGGACGAAAACCGACCGCGCGGCGCAGAACCTCGCGCGCGCGAAGAAGATCATGCTCATCGGTTCCTCCGTGATCTACGAACTGGAGAAGGAAATCGCGCGGTACGCGGAAAAGCTGGTCGCGAAAGCAATGCGGACGATCGAGGTTCTCGCCATTTTCGGCGAAGCAAAAGGCAAGCAGCACATCGTGGGCGGCCGCGTGACGCTCGGTCCCGTGAGGAACCAAGAGTCCTTCGAAATCTGGCAGGAGAAGAAGCTCATCGGGAAGGGGAGGATCCTGAACCTCCAATCAGAGCGACAAGACGTTTCGGAAGCGATCGCAGGACAGGAGGTCGGACTCTTGGTCGAGAGCGATGAGCCGATCGCGGTTGGCAACCGCCTCCTCTTTGCGGATCCCGATGTTGTGTGAGCGAAGCGAATGAACAACATCGAGCACCCCGCCCATAGTGTGCGAGTGAGTACGGCCATGATGACATCACCTACCACACTACCGAAGGCAGGTCGCGGCGCTTGCCCGAATAGGGCAGGGCTATTCGCCCTTGCGCCGCACGAGGATTCCATGGGCAAACTATGGGCGGGGTGCTCGTCGTTACCCCCTCGCTTTGTGTGCCGAGCGGCACAGTCGCTCGGGTAACGTCGGCACATGCGTCCGTTCAGAAACCTTAAGATCGCAAGCGTCATCGAATATGAGCTGGGGAGGATCCTCGTGCGCGATTTCGCGGTCGGAGGAGCGCTCGTGACCATCACCGCAGTCGAGGTTTCGACCGATCTGTTGCAGGCGACCGTCCGGCTTGGTATCATTCCGTACGTGAAGGGTCCGGAGGTGTTCGCGGCAGTCTCCGAGCGGCGCGGCGAGTTCCAACACCAGCTCTTAAAGAAGATGAACATCCGCCCGATGCCGCAGATCCGGTTCCTGCTCGACGAGCCAAAAATAGAAGAGACGGCCACGTAGCCAAGGGGTAAGGCGGGAGTCTGCAAAACTCCTACACGCGGGTTCGAGTCCCGCCGTGGCCTCCGCGAGTGTTCCCCACGAGCGAAGCGAGTGGTTGAAACACTGAGCGTTCCGAAGTATTTCGGGATACCTGAACTTTGACATACCGGCGCGGTAACCGAGCGGCAAGGTACAGGTCCGCAAAACCTGGTTCGGTGGTTCGAGCCCACCTCGCGCCTCGAGGGATGCCTATCCGCACCCCATACTCAGCCGGAATACCGGCGAGTCAGGAAAAGCCGGTGGACGAGCCACCGGCCTTTTGTTTGAAAAACGCGGCCCAGCGCGTACAATCAAGCGTGAGCCCAGGTGGCGGAATTGGCAGACGCAGAGGACTTAAGATCCTCCGCTCGCAAGAGCGTGTCGGTTCGACCCCGACCCTGGGCACCATAATGCAAACACCCCGGCAGATACCGGGGTGTCGTTAGGTCATGACCTTATGTCGTTTGCGAACACTTGGCGTGTTTCAGGAGCGCCGAGATAACCGAGAGCACCCAGCTTCCATCTCTCCTTTCTTTCTCATAATAAATCGCTGAATGTAAAACTTGGCGGTGTC
Organism: uncultured Candidatus Saccharibacteria bacterium; assembly: GCA_964356055.1. Lineage (GTDB taxonomy): Bacteria > Patescibacteriota > Minisyncoccia > UBA6257 > GWB1-50-10 > JAUSKB01. Next base: position 1,166 of record CAYHFV010000067.1, on the reverse strand, counting down.
TGTTCGAAAATATCCGAACGGAACTGGCTGGGCTCGGCGGGCGGAAACTTGTCCTGAGCGAAGTCGAAGGACAAGTTTTTCTTTGGCGGCTACTGATTCGGTTTTTCAATTCCTTGTTCTTGATAAATTGCGTCTAGAAATTGACCGACATTCGGATCCTTTTCAATTAACTTTTTGTGTAACTCTATTGCTTTTTGAGTGTTGGCTTCTTGTCCTTCGTTTAAACCTGCCACTTTCTGATAGTATGCGATTCGTCTGTACCAATTTGCGGCGTCAAGTGTATATGGAAATTGTTCATCAGACATCTGTTCCGTTCTGCTTAGTTCTTGATAATCGTCGTCTAGAGAAAATTGTTCTTTGCCGAGAGTAAGAGCAATGTACTTTTCAAGAAATGCCTTGCCCTTATTTTCCGCATCTACATATTGGCGCGCAAATCCTTCGGTTGGCGGTTGTTTTTGAAGCATTCGTTGATATGCCTCGGTAGTCAGATTTTTATCTACTCCAGCACCATGATGAAAAAGCATAAAAATAGATTGAGCGATTTCTTTTGTTTGAGGATATTTCTCTAAATAGGTCTGTAATTTTTGCAATGCTTCGGTTTGTATATCTCGTTCTCTACCCGCACTCATTTCCGACCACGGAAGATTTATAGCCATTTGATCCGTTATCGAGCCGTATTGGCCCATCAGTTCATTACGATCTGACTCGGGAGTAGATGGATTATTTACATCCTCAATAATCTTTTGTGCCTGCGCCTCAAGTTGTTGAATAAGCTCGCGCTGGTTTTGCTCAATCACCATCCTGTTCTCATCCGACTCACTCTTAAAATAATCTCCTTGTAATTTTCTTAAATCCTGCAAAATCTCGTGTGGTTGTCGAGGTTTTGGTTCGGGGTTCTCTTTATTAAAATTTGGCTGTTCAAAAGACACGGATGTTTACTTTATTAGCTCTTCAATATTGACGTCAAGGGCTTTCGCGATTTTTGCCATTATAACAACAGAGGGGGTTTTAATAACACCACTTTCAATTTTAGTGAGTGTTGTGTATTTAACGCCAGACTTTTGGGCAAAATCCTCTTGCGAAAGCCCCAACTTTGTCCGGCATTTCTTTATATTTTCGCCAATGTTGTTCACAGTTCCGAAAAGAAAAGCCCGCTTTTGGCCTTA
>CAYHFV010000066.1:0-4379 GCA_964356055.1 uncultured Candidatus Saccharibacteria bacterium | reverse complement strand
CTCTTCCACTTCGGCATTCAGGTCCATCTTCGAGGCAAGTGTCGCCGAGCCCGCGAGCTTCACGCGGTTCTGGAGCTCCAAAATGACCCGCTCAGCCGTTTTTTTGCCGATACCAGGCGCGCGCGTGAGAAGCTCGACGCGTTTCTCGAGAATCGCGGCGATGACATTCGGGACCGCGTCAATGTCGAGGATTCCGAGCGCGGTCTTCGGCCCCACGCCCGCAACGGTATTCAATATCTCGAAGAGCTTGAGCGCTCCTTCTTCGAGAAATCCGTAGACCTCCATCCGGTCGTTGCGGACAAAAAGCGAAACGAAGAGCGTCACCTCTCCGGCGGATGCGCCCGCGAGCGAGGCGAGCGTCCGATCGTTTACGAACACGCGGTAGCCGACGCCTTGGCACTCGAGGACGATAAATCCGTCACCGGTCCCCGTCACCTTTCCCCGGAGCGTGTAGAGCATGACACTTCCAGTATAGAAGAAATTCCGGGCACTTTCGAACCGCTTGCGCGAGAGGACAGCCGGGGAGTAGGATGGTCTCAGAAATTCGTCATACTCAGAAGGAGAGAAAATGACCGTATCACCGATCACTGAAGAATCACTCAGGAACTGTGTGACAGACGCACATACCGACGAGGAAGTGGCACGTATCGTGCTGAATTACTACGCCGCGGCCGGTGAAAATTCCGTCATCGTCGTGTGGTGCTCTGTATGCGGGAGGGTTCGCGTCGATAGCTATAGAGACTTCAAAACCGAGCAAGGCGCTCTTTGCGCTTCAAAACTTCCGCGTATCACTGAAGAGTGGGTGGAACAACTAACCGGGATCCGAATGTAGAAACGGCCGCCCCCGCAGGGCGGCTTTTGTTTGACGCGCCATCGGCTTTTCGTGTACTATTGAACCCGTTATGCCGCGTACGAAGACCGCAACTAAAGAGCTCCGGAAAAACGTTCGCCGCCGGAAGCAGAACCTCACGAGGGCTGAGCAGCTGCGTGCCGCCGTGAAGGGCATCCGCGCGCTCGTGAAGGCCGGAAAGAACGACGAGGCGCGGACGAAACTCCCCGGAGCGATGAAGACCATCGACAAGATGGCGAAGATCGGCTTTGTCGCGCGAAACAAGGCCAATCGGCTGAAATCCCAGCTCTCGCGCTCGCTATACCGGAAGAAGTAAAGATCGCCGAAGGGCGGTCTTCCGTTTTACCTTATTCACCGGAGCGCGAAATCGGTGAGCACCTCCTCATACTCGAGCTTCCCCCGTTTCACCGCAACGTCATAATCGGCGAGCGAGACCGCGAGCCGACCCTGCGACTGGTAGCCGAGCGTATTGAAAATGCGGGCCGGCGCCTCGCCCTGCACCAAGAGCGCTTCGAGCGCGGGGAGGCGTTCGCGCGCCGAACGTCCCGCCATGATCCTCCGAATGCCCGAGAAAAGGTCTGTGGGCGCGAACCACTCGACGAGGCGCGCGAGGTCGTGCCGGGCAACGGGCGAGGGAAAACCGGCGAGCGCGATCTTCTCGAGCTCCTGCGTTCCGAACCACGTCGGCTCCTCCGCCGCTCCCACGACCGTGAGGAGAAGCGCCCAGGCGTCCGGCATGAAGGTAAGCGACCGTCCGTCCGCCTCCCGTTTCAAGAACGCTTCGAGCATCCGCCCCGAGAGACGGGGAAATTCCTGCGAGACAACTGGTGATTCGGTGAGAAACAAGCGGTCTCCCTCCGGTGCCTCGGCATCAGAGATCACAAGAAAAGTCTTCGGCGTTTTCACCTCGGCGCGGAGCGCCTCGATCCAGAGTGCTTCCACGACCGCGGCGCTCTCCTTCACTACCGCGATCTTCGTCTCATCGAACATCGAGGGTTGGCGGAGGTAGTCGCGGACACTCGTCCATTCGTCCGGGGTCTCCTCGAGGTCCACGGCGAGCACGCTCCCCACCGCGTGCTTCTTCCGGTACTCGGCGACGATCTCGCGGAGCTTGCGGGCGCGTCGGTAGGTGTCGGAACCGTGGAGAAAGTAGATCACGCCTTGAGTATACATCCCGGCACCGCAAACAAAAATCCCTCCGCTGTTTCGGAGGGACCCACTGATACTCACTTCAGTAGCGCGGGAAATCGTTCGGACCAACCAGAAACACGTGCGCTGATGGATACCTCTCTGACGGCCAGAATGACCGATCAATCTTGCCGCCCGTCTGGTACCCGTGACCGAGCTTCGTCATATACAGCTCGACCGACCGGCCCCCAAACACATTATTGATATTCTCGCAGACAACCCATTTCAGGCCGCCCGCGGGAAGAATCGTTTCGCTCCGGTCTCCTCCCACCACCGTCACCACCTCAATACTGAAGCGGGTGGCGTTCGCGACGAGCGTGATAGTCGTGGGCCAGATGGCAATAGAGGGGAAATTCGCCTCCTGCGCTTTTCCTCTCGGAGAGCTCGGATAGGTATCCCGGTAGGCACCTCCGTTCCCGTCGAGGAAACGGATGTCACCGAGCCGGAAGGTCCGGAGCGCGGACCGGCTGCCCTTTTCGACCCAGAGTACGTCGGCGGCGATGCCGACGATTCTGTCCCGTGCTGGCGTGTCGTAGAAGACAATCGCGACGACGACGGGGTACCGATCGTGCCCGGGCGTGTGCCTCTCGTAGAGCGTTCCGCCGGGCTCGACGTCGCCCACAATTCCACCGTTCCTTTCATCACTGGAAACGACCGTCGCGTAGAGCGGTGTGTCGTTTATAATGCCCACCGCTATCTTCGGTCCGATGCCAAAAATCGAGAGGATATTCGGAACCTCTCCCTTCACCTCGAAGGGAATCTGGGCCGACGCGCCAGCATACGTGAGCGCAAATAGTACCACGATTAGCTGTTTCATTTCGTACTCCTTTCAGAAAAATCAGTGATTAATCGTTAACTTTCTGTTTAAAAGTATAGCATAAATGATTGAAAAAGTCAAATTCCCACCAAAAGTTGTATAATGAGCTGGTATGGAGGAGCAAAAAGCGCTCGGTGCCTGGGGCGAGGAGGAAGCGTGCCGGCACCTCCGGCGGCGCGGGTATGCGGTGCTTGACCGGAACGCCCGCGCCGCCTGGGGAGAGCTCGATGTGGTCGCCCGCGCCCCCGACCGGACGCTCGTCTTTATTGAGGTTAAAACCCTTCACACGAGGCCTCCGGAAGGCCTCGAACCGGAGGACCATATGACCGCCGGAAAAATGGAGCGTTTCCGGCGCGCCGCATCCCTCTACGCCGGCAGCCACCCTCGCCTCGTGGACGCGGCGCGGGGCTGGCGCCTCGACGTCCTCGCCATCGCCGTTCCCCCGCCCACCCCTGCAGCGCGCCCGGGATTCCTCACGCGGTTCCTCAGAAGGGCACGGCCGTCATTTACCATCCGGCACTACGAGAACATCGGGTAGCCAGACCGCTTCACAAGTCCGGCCCTGCTCTGCTACCATAGGTCAGTACGAAACGCCCCCGCCCCATGCGCAACTTGAGCAAGAACGCGCTCGCGGTCATCGCGGTCCTCTTTTTCACGACCGTGGCGTTTTCAATTCTCCTCGCCTCGCAGGACTCCACCGCGCGAGAGATTTCGATCGGCGAGGTCGCGGCGCACGTCGCCGGGGGGGCGGTGGAGCGCATTACCGTTTCGGGCGACGACCTCACCCTTCTTTTGAAAGACGGGACGCGCGCGACCGCCCAGAAGGAGGCGGGCATCGGCCTCTCGGAGACCTTCCGGAACTACGGTGTGGCAACCTCCGCGCTCCAGGGTGTTATTCTCTCAGTCGAGAAACCGGGCGGCGCAGGGTACTGGATGGGAATCATGATCCCCGTGCTTCTCCCCACCCTCATCATGATCGCCATCTTCTGGTGGATCTTCCGGCAGGCGCGCAGCGGCGCAAACCAGGCGTTCTCGTTCGGCAAGGCGAATATGAAGCTCTTCGCCCCCGCCCGTGACACGGTGACCTTCAAGGACGTCGCCGGCCTCAAGGAATCGAAAGAAGAAATGGAGGAGGTGGTTGACTTCCTGAAACACCCAAAGAAGTTTCTCGCGATGGGGGCGCGCATCCCCCGCGGCGTCCTCCTCATGGGGCCGCCGGGTACCGGGAAGACCTTGCTCGCCCGCGCGACCGCGGGAGAATCGAACGTCCCCTTCTTTCATATGTCGGCCTCGGAATTCGTCGAGATGTTCGTGGGCGTGGGCGCCTCCCGCGTCCGCGACCTTTTCCAAACGGCAAAGAAAGCAGCCCCCGCCATCGTGTTCATTGATGAGATCGACGCGGTGGGGCGCGAGCGCGGCGCGGGGCTCGGGGGCGGCCACGACGAGCGCGAGCAGACCCTAAACCAGATCTTAGTCGAGATGGACGGCTTCGAGCAGATCGGAAGAGCACACGTCTGAACTCCA
>CAYHFV010000065.1:0-4388 GCA_964356055.1 uncultured Candidatus Saccharibacteria bacterium | reverse complement strand
GAGGTTTCTTGTGTTCTGGTGGAAAGCGATGTGAGTAACGTACGACATTCTAACGTTCTTAAGAATGTTAGAATGTCGCTCTCCCTCCGAGCGGCGCGGGGTTCGTTGCCGAAACGGGAAGCGGGTGGTAGAGTGGGGAAGAATTGGGGGATCGTCTAACGGCCCGCCGGAGGCGGGTAAATAGGACACGCGGCCGGCGCCTCTGTCCCGCATAAAGCTGAGGGGTCGTCTAACGGTAGGACACGGGACTTTGGATCCCGGTATGAAGGTTCGATTCCTTCCCCCTCAGCTTTGTGCGGGAGAGCCTAGTATCGGGGTTCGGACTATCTTCAAGATACACAGCCAGCTTGAGACAGCTTCAGAGTCCGAGGAGCATCAGGTTTTAAGCGATTTTTCCGGGCAAGTTCGAAAGTGAAAAAAGGGTACGGGTCTAGGAATCGAACCAGAATTTGTTTTTGATCTCCTCGCCCAGCTTATAGGTATCGGCGTGGGACAACACTCCCAAGTACGATTGGAGCGACTGTTCAAGAGTAACCCGGCTGATTATGCCGACTCCGTATTCCCGTACTCGTTCTCGTATTTTCTTCAATATCCGTCGCCGGGTTTTCGTCCGGACCAGGCGGTGCTTCGGAAAAACGACGTATCCCAGAAAATCGACGCCCCGGTGGAATTCCCGAATGCTGACTTTCTTCGGATGGAGCTCCAGCGCAAGTCGGTTCCAAAGGAACTCTCTGATCGGTTCAAGTAGATTTTCCAGGTATTCCCTCGTGTCCGCCACTAGTATAAAATCATCGGTGTAGCGAACATAGCGCCTTACCCGCAATTTATGCTTTACGAACTGGTCAAACTCGTTCATATAGACGTTCGCAAAGAGCTGGGATGTCAGATTCCCGATGGGGATTCCTGTCTCGTCGCGGCCGCATTTACTCTCTCTCTCTCTCTCTCGACTTGCTTCCGTAACTTTCGATAACTTCTCCAAGCAGCCACAGCGCATCATCGTCCTTGATGCGCCTTTTTAGGATTTGCATGAGAATTCCATGATCCACAGAATCAAAGAATTTCCGAATGTCGCACTTCAGAATAAAGCACGGATGGGTGCCGTTTTGGGCGACGGCTCGGATCATGCGCTCAAGGACTGTGACGCCCTTGTGCGTGCCGAAACCAACACGACAGGAAAACGACGCGGAAATGAATGTCTTTTCGAAAATCGGATTCAGTGCCGAGAAAATCGCATGATGCAACACGCGGTCGCGCACCGTCGCCTTGTGGATGTGCCGCTGCTTCGGGTCGCGGACGTAAAAGCTCCGGTACGGACCGTGGCGATACAGCCTGCTTGTGAGGTCGCGGTGAAGTTCGAAAATGTTTTCCTCAAGATGCCGCTCGAATCGCATCACGTCGGGCTTGTCTCGCTTGCCGCCTTTGAAAGTGCTCCATGCAGAAAAGAGGTTCTCCGCCGAGATAATCCGGTTGAATAGGTTTCTATAGATTTTCATAAGGCTTTAACACCATGGACGACTTCGATATTCCTATCTTCAAAAAGACATACGATCTCTACAAGACCTTTTACGGCTACCGGAACCTCATGTCGAAACAGGACCGATATTCCATCTGGCTGAGGTGTGATGGCATCATGCTCGATATTCTTGAGGGTATTATGGCTGCCAGCCAGACACCCAAGAGCGGGAAGCTCCCGATTCTTGAAGGAACAAGCATGAAGCTCAATCTCCTCCGGGTCTTCATCCGGCTCATGCATGAGACGAAAGGCATCGACGGAAAGAAATATCTTGCTCTCCAAGCGCCCATCGACGAGATCGGCAGGATGCTCGGCGGATGGATGCGGTCCGTGAAGCAGTAGCGCAAGGCCCCGATGATATCGGGGCCTTCTCGTCGAGGAGAGACTTCGGAAGGAACAGCGAGACAGAACCGTAGTTCTCGTTCGCATTGCTGACCCAGTTCGTGTCGAACTTCACCCTGTCATCGTTGAAGTTGAAGTACGGGGCGTTGTCGAACGAACCGTCCGTGTCCGGATATGTTGCCCCCGTTCGTCCGCGTCACCGGACCTTGAGGGTTTCCATCCTTGCGGACCTATATCCTCAGGGTCCTGAATTTTATTCGGCAGCAGCCCCGCTCTCGCGGGACACCTGCGCTGGACGGGAACAAGCAGTATCTCCTCAACACAGCACGCTCTTCCAAGCCGTGACCGGGAAGACTCCGGCTGTTTTCTCGTGAAGAGAGAGTTCGGCGACGGCAATCCATGAACGGCCGTGCATGAGCCTAGTCTCATACGCGAGTATAGCAGATCATTTCGGTCCATAGAAGATGTTGTATAAAAAGAAAAGGGCTATCCACGATATGCTGTGGATAGCCCCAATTTTTCGCGCCTGCCTGCCGGCAGGTAGGAACGCAAGGATCAAGAAAACAAAAGAACCAAGCATCCGAGAATTCAAGAAACGATTTACTGCGGAAGGAACAGCGAGACAGAACCGCAGAACTCGAACGCAAGGCCGACCCAGCACGCGGCGAACCTCACCCTGCCATCGCCGAAGCGGAAGTCCGGGGCGACGTCGAACGAACCGTCCGAGCCCGGATCAAACTCATCATCGGGAACGTCCATCCAGAGGTCGTTGTAGGAAACGAGCCGCTCCGGATGCGTGAGGAGCATCGACCCTGCAGCCAACGTGTATCCTCCGAACTCGGGACCAGACATGACTTCGCGCGCCCTGCGAACGGAGCGGCCCGCGTGACGCTTTCCAAATTGACCGCCCACGATCCAGATGTCGCCTTTCTGCTGCTCGGCGAGAAGGTTGAGCGCGTGAGCCGTACGGGCGCTCAGGCGGAAACGGTCCGTCGTGAGCTGTCCCTCGCGGTAGTTGTAGAACTTTCGAGAGGCACCGATCTTCTCGAGGATGAGGTTTGTCGCTCTGCAATACCGCTCAGCCGGGTCCTTGATTTCCGGGAAGAACCGGGCAGCCAGGGCGTCAATCGACGGAATAGCGAACCACCCCTCAGCTCCCTCAGGCAGCGTGAGCGTTGGCAGAACCTTCTCGACGAACTCGATGGTGTAACCCAACGAGAGATTGAAGATCTTCGCAAGAACGTCGATCTGCGTCGAGAGAGGTTTCGGTCCCGCATATCCCTTTGGGTATGCGTAATTGGACTTTAACTCCTCGCTGGCGTAGCGGTTGGCGCGGCGGTTCTCAGTGATGAACCCGCCGACGAGTTCCGATAAACCGGGGGTGTCGTTGACGCGTTGCGCTTCCTCTTCGGAAAGGCCTGCCTTGTTGTAGGCTGCCTCAATTATGGAGACGAACTTGAGACCCTTAGGGTCCCGGGTGGTGATAGACGGAGCCAATGTTTTTGCCATCGGAGCCATCCTCCTTTTCTGGTATACCCGAACCGTTCGGGCAAACGGCCGCGTCTTCCGATGAGACGAGCATTCTGGAAACGAATCATCGCGCCCAAAATGCTCGGCTCATCGAAATCATCAAGCTAGAAATCCCATTGTTAATGAACGGCTCCATTATACACGATAATATGAGAATTGTCAATTTTTGGAAACCATGAAATGCGCGGTACAATGGAGAAAATGCGATGGATTTCGGGCGGGTCTCTGACGACCCTCCTTGGATTCGAACCTGTGAAATTGGGAGGAACGGGATTGTTGAGGTAGATTTTATTGGCAGAAATCGGGCGGAGGTTCGATTCCCTGCCCCCCCAGCATGTGCTAAAACCGCTTGCTCTTTGTGGGCAGGCGGTTTAGCATCATGGTATAGGACTATGCCGGAAACATTTAACCCTCAATCTCAGGAACAAGTCCCTGAAGGCCCTTCAAAACAAGAAAGGCTCGCCGATTTATATAAGGCATTTGATGAGGCAGAGAAAGCATTAATAGTTGAAGAAAAAGAGAATGCGAATGAAGCAAGAGAAAACGCAAAAGCATACCTACCGAGAATATACGATGATTTAATTGCGTTAAACAAAAGAGATAAAGGGAGTGGAAATGAGTGGGCTTGGAATCCAGAAGGAGATTTAACCGAGCAGGAATTCGATTCCCTGAACCTTCGTAGAAAACTATTATCCAATGCTATTGGTATCATGACCGCATCGGGCGATATTCGGCACGATTTGAACGAAATTTAGCCTGAACAAAACCGTTCGAACCCTTCGGCAAGCTCAGGAACTTCGTCATCGTCCAGGGCCCCCAGCCAGTTTGAGACAGGTCATTCGGCTCCCTCGGGACTGAGTCCTCGGGACGAACGTCTGAGAGTTTCAGGCTCGATGAGTTCGGAGTCGGGTCCGTTTGCCCTGGAGCGGCTGCCGCACTATACTTTAAGGTAGCGATTCTTTCACATTCTGTAAACGGCGTTGAGTGGCTCGAACCCCCAGCT
>CAYHFV010000064.1:0-4397 GCA_964356055.1 uncultured Candidatus Saccharibacteria bacterium | reverse complement strand
AACGCGCTCGGGTTTGGGAAATCAATTGCAAAAGTGGCGGAAGCTTCTTCTGATGAAGCGGCTGCTCGGTCACTCAATGCGGCGGAAAAGGTTATTGGTGCGAAGCGGGCGGCATTCGAGGCGGCGCAGGCGAAGGCGGACGAGCACGTGGCGGAGCTTGCGACCATTCAAAAAGGCGAGGGCATCTCCCACGCCATTCGGCGCCAGCTTGAAGAGCAGTTGAGCCGGAATCCGGGGAAGTTCGGTTTGAAGCCGGAGGATCTTGAGGACGCGGCAAAGATGAAGAAAGTACTGAACCGCGAGACGGTGCGTGTCCTGGAGGAAAACCGAATGACAAAGTTCAGCGAGGACGCGTATGGGCGCCCGAGCGGCGATGAGGTGCGCATCCGCAACGTCGGGGCAAAGGTTTTCCTCGAGCCTGACGGCAAGATTCGCATGGTTGGTGCGGAGACCTACCTTGAGAGCGACGATCTCCGCGCCCGTTTCGGCGCCCCGGAGCAACTGCCGGTGAAGGGTATTTCGCTCGATGCCCTCCAGGAGAGGAGCGCGGTGGCGGCGCCGTTCACTGAAGTCGAGGTTCCGGTGGGCAGTATGGAGGCTCCGCACCTCCCGGCCGAAATCGTCGCCGACCTCTCAAGCCGCGCGGAGGCGCTGGACGATATCTCAAAGCATTTCTCGGATTACTCTCTCGCGGAGCAAGAGGGGCTCTTGAAAACCATCGAGGAGACCCTTGGCGCTAAAGTGCGCGAGCTCCTCGCCTTCAAATCGACCGTCGCCGAGAATCAGGAGCTCCTCGCGCGCCTGAACCACGATTTTGCCGACATGCGCGACGTATATGAGCATTCGGTGAAGCGGTTCTGGGTGGCGATCGAAGATACTGGGCTCACCCGCGAGGGGTACCTGAAGGCGATAGTGGAGAAGCCGGTCACCGTGCGGACCCTCTTAGATGTCAAGCCAGACGATCTCCGCGAGAACCTGAAGGGGATCTCGAAACTGGTGACCTCGTATCGGCCGACCGATACTGAACTGAAACTGACCGTCGATGAATTCCTGAAGTCAAAGGTCGTTCCTTCAAAAATAGTCGGTCATAGCGGTCCGTTCCGACTCTAAAAACATGAACAACATTCTGCGCGAGAATATCGTGAAAACATTGCATCTTGACGCGCTCTCGGCCACTGACCAAGAGAAAGCGCTCCTGGACATCGGGAACATCATCTACAGCAGGGTTCTCCTCCGGGTGCTCGATACCCTCTCTGACGCCGACAAGGACGCCTTCGACAAGATTCTCAGCAAAGACCCCGCCGCCGACGCGGTCTTCGTATTTCTTTCGTCGAAGATTCCCAATTTCGAAGACGTCGTTAATAACGAGATCGCTGTCTTCAAGCACACGAGCGCTGAGCTTATCAAACGCATCACCTAGCACAGGTTCCGCGGATCAATATCTCAAACACAAAAGCCCCCGGAAAAGGGGCTTTGTGCTTTCCATTGTCCCCTTGAAATTTACTGAGCCGCCGCGAAGGCGTTTATGAGTCCCCACCCGAAAAGCGTGTCGAACCCGGGAGCACCGAGGTCGGTTGCTGTCGTTTGGAGTTTTGCCTGAATCTCCGTGGGATCCCACGTCCCGTTTCCATTCTGGTCGTACGAGCCGACCGCGGTGTTTAGGACGAGTGCCGCGGTTCCCGCAACGTGCGGGGAGGCCATCGAGGTACCGGAGAGCGTCGCGTAGCTCTTGCTCTTGTACGTCGAGTAGACGGAGACGCCCGGCGCGGCGAGGTCAACCTCTGGCCCGCGGCTCGAGAAGGAAGCGAGGTTGTTGTTCTGATCGGTCGCGGAAACCGCGATCACCTCGGGGTAGGCGGCCGGGTAGATGACTGCGCCGCCGGAGTTCCCGGCCGCGGCGACCACGACGACGCCGGCGCTCCGCGCCGCGGTAACCGCGTCATGGAGCGACTGCGTTCCCTGCGATGACCCCAAACTCAGGTTAATGACCTGCGCGCCGTGCTGAACCGCCCAGTCAATGCCCTCGATCACGTCCGACGTGTACCCTGACCCCCCCGCGTTCAGAACTTTCACGGCGTAGAGGTCAATCGCGGGGCCCACGCCCACGACACCCTGGGTGTTGTTGAGCGCCGCGATAATGCCCGCCACGTGCGAGCCATGACCGTTATCGTCGTTCCACCCCCGGCTCGGCCGAATCGCGTTGTACCCCCCTTTCACATTCGCCTTGAGGTCAGGGTGGGAGGTCGAGATACCCGTATCCACCACCGCAACCTTGATCGGGTCGCCGACATTCCCGGTCGGCCATACCTGCTCCGCGTCAACGCGGTCAATGCCCCATGGAAGGGTCTGCGCTTGCGCGCTGACCCGTCTCTGTGGCCACGCCTGTATCGAAAGGATAACGTCATCTTCGACGCGAAGAACATCCGCGTCCGCCGCGAGCGCTCGTGCGTCCGAGGCAGAGAGCTCGAGCACGTGCGCGCGGACGGAGCGGAGCTCTTTCACGCGCCCTGCCCGGTACCGCTCAACAATGCGGTTCTGGACCTCACTCTGTTGTTCAACGCGCTCTTTGAAAACGACTATCTTCCTCTCGCGCTGGCTCTCCGCTGATGCATTGTTCCCGAGAAAGAACGTACCCCCGCCGAACGCGACAAACGCAACCACCGTTGCGACTACGAGAAGTTTGATATTGTTTCTCATACTTGTAGCGTACACCTTCCGCGTCGTTTGGCAAGCCCCGAAAACTACGGTAGATTCTATGCCTTTACAGAGGCGTAAACCACAAACGGGCAGTCTTATGACCGCTTGTTTGTTGCACAGTAGCGACTTAATTTGACACCTGGAAATACTTTATCGAGCCGTTCCAGCCGGGCGAGGCGGTCTCGAGAACGCCGGTGCCTCCGCCCGCGGCGGGCGCGGTAAGGCTGTGGATGGTCACCGGCTCCTCCTTGTTCTCGAGGTTCGCGTAGAGGGCGCATTTCCGCGGGGTATCGCCCGTCACGACGTATCGGTAGAAGGTCTCTTCCTCGGTGCCCCGGAGCGGGTCCCTCGGTTTTGAAGTCATGCCACCCGCGTACTGGGGATACTTCACGCGGAGCTCGTCAATCAGCGGTGAGAGGTCGTAGTCGCCGGGGCCGGTGTCGGGGAGGGGGCAGGAGGCGATGATGAACCGGCCGATGTTCGTGATCTCGAACTTTCGCCGCGCGTCCCGCGCTTTCACGAGCGCCGGAAAAATGAAAACGAAGACCACGGTCGTAAGAACCGCGAGAATGCCGAGGGAGATGAGGCAGGATTTCTCGAACTACACGTGCGAGCTGCGAGGGAAGGACCACGTTCTCATGGAAACGGTGACCATGACCTCGGGCGACCCCGGGAGCGTTTGCAAAAGCCTTGCGAATGCATTGGTAAAAAACTTGATTTACCAATACAAGGCCCAACATCCCACGGGAGAGAAGAAATAGCGTTGCGAGCGGCCGCTCTAGGCGGCCGTTTTTTGTTTTCTTACGGAGCCGGAGTACAATCATTTGTATGAAAGGATACGTCGGCAATATTGAGAAGGAGACGGAGGAAAACACCTCCTTCCGAAAGGTGCTCTATACCGCGAAGCACTCGCAGCTCGTCCTGATGAGCCTCCTGCCGGGCGAGGAGATCGGCGAGGAGGTTCACGACCTGGACCAGTTCATCCGCGTCGAGGCGGGGGAGGGGAAGGCCGTCCTGGACGGCGTGGAGCACACGGTTCGCGACGGATTCGCCATCGTCGTGCCAGCGGGGACGCGCCATAATGTAATCAATACGGGGACCGAAAACCTGAAACTCTATACGCTCTACTCGCCGCCGGAGCACAAAGACGGCGTGGAGCACCGGACGAAACAGGACGCCGCGTCGGATACGGAGGACCACTTTGACGGGGTTACGACGGAGTAGACGCTGACGCGCGTGGTACAATAAAAGCAAAGGTCGAACCTCTCGAAGAATTGCTCCTTATGGCGAAGTTCTTCATCAAGCGGGGCGGAAAGAAGGTGCCTTTCAAGGCGGAGAAGATCAAGAAGTCCGTCCGGGCGGCGCTAAAAGAGGCGCACGTGCCCTCGGCGAGCGCGAAGAAGATGCTCGCGAAGGTCACGGGACCGGTGCTCCGGTTCGCGCGGAAACGGAAGAGCGTGAAGGCAGCGGTCATCCGCATGAAGGTGCTCGCGGGGCTCCGGAAGGCCGAACCGAAAGCCGCGAAGGTGTGGCTCCGGTACGAAAAGCGGCACCGAAGGAAGCGGTAGCGGGCGGAGAAAACATCTCACCACAACCTCCCCAAGGGGTCGTCCTTTTTGTTTGCGAAAATCGGAAAAGTTTTGCATGATGGTTGCATATTGCGGGATCGTCTAACGGTAGGACGTCTGGCTCTGAACCAG
>CAYHFV010000063.1:0-4448 GCA_964356055.1 uncultured Candidatus Saccharibacteria bacterium | reverse complement strand
TGCTTAGAGAACGACCTATCCTAGAGACGTCGCACAACGTTCTGGCGGTGCCTGCCGGAAAACCGCTGCCACAGCTCCATGAACAACGCACGTCTCAAGTTTAGTATTGTCACCCCCTCGTACAATGAGGAGAAGGATATCCGGGATACGATCGAGAATTTCATCGGATTGTCCTATCCAAACAAGGAAATCCTCGTCGTCGACGACTCTTCCGATCGGACGCCGGAAATTGTGAAGGAATACGCCTCGAGGGGCGTCCGCCTCATCGACGGCCCGCGGAAGGGATGCTGCGAGGCGGTGAACCTCGGTATCGAGCAGGCGACGGGAGACATCATCGTGCAGGCCGATGCCGATGTGCGCCCGCCCCGGGATTTCCTGGAAAAGTTGGCGGAGAAGTACGAGGCCGGCGCGGATTGGGTCTTGGTCGACTCCCGCATTCCCGATTGGAACGCCCAAAGCGCGTTTTCGAGGTTCGTGGGAGCGCTCCATATCGCCGACCACCCGCCCGAGAGGAATGACATGTATTACACGGAGGCTTTTTCCTGCCGGCGGGATGTGGCTTTGAAACTCGGCATGTTCGGCCCGAGTTACCCGGTGCGCTTCTGCCGCGACTGGCTGCTGGGCAAAAAATTGACCGAGGGAAAATACAAAAAGGTTTATGATCCCTCGCTTGTGGTCCAGCATCCCCAGCCGGACAATTTCAAGGAATTCTGGGCGACGCGCACCGGCCGGGGCCGGTTCGGGCCGCTCACCCAGTATTTCATGAATGGAAGATCGCTCGCCGAAATATTTTTGAAAATGATCGCGAAAAACGCCCTTTTCGCGCTGCGCTTCATTCTCGTGTTACCGGCCGTTTCGAAGATCGTCAAAGTAATCCGGGATTCGGAAAGCAAGACCGGCGATTTCTTCCCTTTCTTCTGGGTTTATTTTCTCCAGGAATTGGCCCGCGGTGTCGGCGAGTGGCAGGGATTCTCGATCGATTTCAGGCACGCATTTGAAAAACGGAAATGAAGTCGACCATTGCGGTCCACGCGAAGAACCACGCGTTTCGCCTCGGCGAGGGGTTGAGCCGGCTTGGCATTCTCGACAAGATTTATACGATCTACCCGAAGTTTAAAATCGGGTCCTACCGCATTCCACCGGACGAAATCAAGAGTTTGTGGTTCTTAGGTGGGCTAAAGTACCTTGGCCGGCGCCTCGGGTCCCGCCGCCTCGAGGGTGTTGCGGACGAGTTCTTCGACGGGTCCGTCACGCGCGCCCTAAAGAAACCCGGGCCGGATTGGGTGTTCACCGGCTACAGTGGTTACTGCGAGCAGTCGCTCCTCCGTGCGAAGCGGATGGGTGCGGTAACTCTCGTGGAACGGGGATGTCCGCACATCGATGACCAGGAGGAGTTTATGAGCGAAGAACGCTCTCGGCTCCTGCGGCGGACGATTCCCGTTGCCCTCACGAAAGTCCACGCACGGATGAAGCGGGAGTACAAGGTCGCTGACTACATTGTCGTTCCTTCAAACTACTCCCTGAAAAGCTTCCTCAAACGGGGCTTCCCTCGATCAAGGATGATCCTCACGCCCCTTTCGAACGAGAAGAACATCACGTTTCGGGAGAACAAGCTTCCCCGCTCTGACCTCTTCACGGTTCTCTGCGTCGGCGGGCACTTCTACCGGAAGGGAATTTTTTATCTCCTCAAGGCATGGGAACAATTGGGGCTTAAAGATGCCCGTCTCATCGTCAAGACCGAGATTCCTGAAGAGTTCGGCAACCTACGGAATATTCCGAACGTGGAGATCATCAGCCACCACCTTCCCGACGACGCCATGGACGGCCTGTACGGGCGCGCGACGATCTTTGCCTTGCCGTCGGTTGATGAAGGGTTCGGAATGGTGATGGTGGAGGCGATGCGTGCGGCATTGCCGGTAATCGTTACCGAGAATGTGGGTGCAGCCGATATTATCCAGGACGGTCGGGAAGGATGCGTGGTGCCGATTCGGAACCCCGAGGCTATTGCAGAGCGGATTCGATTCTTCTATGAACACCCCGAGAAGGTTGAAGAGATGGGGCGTAATGCGCTTGAGACATCAAGGGATTACACGCCTGAGCGGTACGCTGAACGAGTGGTACGTGCGTACGAACAAGTTTTGGCGTGATGAACCCCGTTAGAAGCGAACCAGCTCTGTTCTCTGTGTATACGTTTCATATATAGGACGAAGCATTTCCATCAATAACAGAATGAAGATTCTCCACGTTGTCCCGAGCTATCTCCCCGCGTACCGCTACGGTGGGCCGATTCTCTCCGTCCACGCCTTGAATAAGTGGCTCGTGCGCGGAGGGGTGGAGGTTACGGTGTTCACCACGGACGCAGATGGGAAGGGAACCCTCGACGTTCAGCCAAACCGTGAGGTTTTAATTGATGGGGTGAGGGTGTGGTATTTTCCGCGCTCATTTCCACGTACGTGGTTCTATTCGAAACAGCTTCAGCGTGTGCTCGCGGAGCGGACGAGGGAATTCGATATTGTCCACATCACCTCCGTGTTCCTCGCTGCCTCGACCCTCGGCGCGCACTACGCGAAGAAATTTAAGAAGCCATACCTCATCTCTCCGCGGGGGAGTCTTATGCGCGAGCCGCTCATAATGAAGAGCGCGCTTCTAAAGAAACTCTACCTCGCGCTTATCGAGTGCCGAAACCTCGCCGATGCCGCCGCTGTCCACTTCACGAGCGAGCGCGAGCGGGAAGAATACGCCGGTGCTGGGTTCCCCTTGAAGAAAACAGTCGTTGTGCCGAATGGCCTCGACATTGAGTCCTGGCCCGCCGCGGTTCATGGCGATTTCCGCGCGAAGTGGAAGATCCCTCCGGACCATCCGATCGTCCTCGCAATGGGGCGCATCGGATGGAAGAAAGGGTTCGACACGCTTATCCCTGCCTTTGCGTGTGTCCTGAAAAAGCAACCGAACGCACTCCTCGTTATAAGTGGCGCGGATGATGAAGGATACCGCGCGGTTGTAGAAGGAATGGTTCGGAAGCACAAACTCGAGAAGAGCACGCTCTTTACGGGTGAGTTTCAGGGTGTCGATGCGGTGGCGCTTGCGGATGCGGACGTCTTCGCCCTTCCCTCGTATTCGGAGAACTTCGGCATGGCGATTGTGCAGGCGATGTACGCGGGCGTGCCGGTGGTCATCACTCCGCAGGTTGCCCTCTCTCGCGAGGTCGTGCGCGCGGGCGCGGGGCTCGTCGTCGAAAAAACGGACGCGGCAGTCGCGGAGGCACTCTTGAAGGTTTTGGAAAACCGGACCATTGCGCATGAGCTTAGTGTTCGTGGGAAGGTGCTCGTTGAATCCTCCTTCCTTGCAGAGAAGGTCGCCGGGGCCTTTCGGGAGTCATATACTGGACTCATTCGCTCGCTATGAGAACGCCCGTGACCGTTGTCATACTCACGAAGAGCGAGGAGGCGAACATCGCCTTCGCTCTCCGGAGCGTCCGCGAATTCACGGACGAGGTCGTGGTCCTCGACTCGGACTCAACCGACCGCACGGCGGAGCTCGCCCGCGCCGAGGGTGCAACGATCGTCACCCGCCCCTTTGCGGGATACGTAGAACAGCGGAACTGGGCGCTCCGGGAGCTCACCCTCAAACACGACTGGGTGCTCTTTCTGGACGCGGATGAGGCGCTCACAGAAGCGCTGAAGCGAGAGATCGGGGAAGTTATCGCTCGGAGTCCTACGGAGAACGGTTTTTACATGAAGCGGCGGTTCGTCTTTTGGGGAACGTGGATTCGGCACGGCGGCTACTACCCCGTGTGGATTCTGCGCCTCATGCGCCGGAGCGCGGCGCGGTGCGAGGGGCAGCTGATGGACGAACATTTCGTGGTCGACGGGACCGCGGGATACCTAAAGAACGATTTTCTCCACGAAGACCGGCGCGGCATCGCGGATTGGATGGAGAAACACCGGCGGTACGCGGTTCTGAAGGCGCGGGAGTATCTCGAAAGACAAAAGATGAGAAACGAGAGACAAGAGACGAGCGACCGAGAGCAAGCAAAACGCGCAGCGCGGCGCGAGGCGTACGACCGCCTGCCGCTCTTTATACGCCCCCTTCTCTACTTTGGGTATACGTTTTTCGTGAAAGGCGGTTTCTTGGATGGGCCGGCCGGGTGGGTCTACCACGCGCTCCACGGTCTCTGGTACCCATGGATGATTGACCGCGAAATCACTCGGATGCGCCGGGATACTCTCCCCTCAAGGTAAGGGGAGATACAGAGGGGTTATGTGGCATGACCAACCTCTATTCTAATAAGAGTGTTAAAGAGCGGCGCCGCGCATTGCGCAACGAACCAACCGATGCGGAAAGGAAAATGTGGCACATGCTTCGCGGGAAACGGGTGAATGGGAAAAGATTTTTGAGACAGTAAAGAGCTGGTAAATATATAATCGATTACTATTGACCGGAGTTAC
>CAYHFV010000062.1:0-4514 GCA_964356055.1 uncultured Candidatus Saccharibacteria bacterium | reverse complement strand
AAAACCACCCCCGCTTTCGAAGAATGAGCGAGAGGAGGACCATGAGGCCGGTCACGATGCCGAAGACGATCCAAAAATCCGCCGGGGTTTTGAGGAATGTCGCGGCGACCGTCGGTTCGAGCGCGATGGTCGAATAGAGGATGAGCGGGAAGGTGAGGAAGCCGAGCACCGAGAGCCGCCGCATCACCTCCGATGTCCGGAACGCGAGGAGCTGGGAGACGGTCTCGCTGTACGACTCGATGGTCGCCGTGAGGCTTTCGAGGAGGTAGTGGATCTTCAGAAAATCGCCCCAGAGATCGTTCAGGTATATTTTGTATCCCTCGCCCCAGAATCGGGGGCCCGACTCAAGAAGCGATTCGAGCATGAGGCGCTCTGAGGCGGCGGTGAGCGAGAACTCGAGGAGGTCCCGCTTGATGCGCGAAATGTCCTCGAGGAGCGCCTTGCCGCTCCGTTCCCGAAAGAGCGCGCCGCCGACCTGCTGCAGCTTCTCTTCGACGTGCCGAAGCTGCCGGAGGGAGAAGTCGTTCACCGACTCCACGAGGTAGTAGACGAGCTGCGCGGTCGAGGCCAGGTTCCGCTCGGGAATTTTTTCCACCGTGCGCCCAAAGGTGGCGATGGGCTCGAGGTCCTCATAGGTGACGGTGATCAGGGTGTCGTCGGTCGCCACCACGTCGATCTCGGCGCGCCGCGACGTTCGGTTCACGTGGTCATAGAGGGGGAGGTGGTAGATGAGGAACAGGTAGCCGTCGTGCGTCTCGACGCGGCTGCGGCTCGAAGGCGCGAGGAGTTCTTCGTGGATCAGGGGGTGCAGAAAAAAACGCTCCGCGAGCTCGTGTAACTCCGCCTCCGACGGTTTCGAAAAATGGATCCAGGACAATTTATCGGTCAAAGGTGTCGCGTGCATCGTTATGAAATGCAAAATTGAAATCTCAAAACTGAAAATGAAAGTGCAAAATCGAAAGTCACCTCTTTCCTTTGAGTGTAAGGATACTTGCTGCGATTATATTGCATACCTCGGTGCATTCCTGTACCAGCCAGTCAATCTCTTTCGACCGCTCTCCAGTATCACGCAACAGCGTAAGCCATACCTTCGACTCGTTCCTGGACTTCAGTGAATGAGTGAAAAAATTAATGAAGTCTTTCCTTGAACTCGCGGAATTTGCCTCTACATAATTTGCAAGGATGCTCGTCCCGCTTCGGAGTAGCTGTTTTCCGATGACATCTCGGGAGGGCGCATGAGGCAGGTCGTCGATGAACTTAATGAGCCGTAATACCCATGCATACATCCGTTTTTTGAATTCCTCTTTGAATTTTTTACTGTCGCTTTTCATTTTGAGATTTTCATTTTCAATTACCTTGACCAGTCCCGTGAGAGATAGGAAACGCGCACGTTTCCGTACGATGCTGGGGCGACCACAGCACCAACGAGCGCTTCTCTGGTATGCCACAGGAATAAGAACATACACGGGTAATCTCTAACGGGACCAGTTCAAAATGATGTCGTCGATCTGGGGGGATACGGTCTGGAGCCTGTCCGAGAGGAGGCGGACGCGGTAGCGGAGGTAGTGGGCATCCCGCACTAGGTTCGGGTTCACGCAGACGGGCGTGTTCGGCGCGGCGCACCCCAGGCCGCCCGCGAAGCCCGCGGCGCAGCTCGCGCCGAAGTACTGGTCGGCCGCGCCGCCGGGGCCGCGGTACGTCCAGGGGCCCGACGGGTTCGAGGAAGTCGCGATCTGGAAGTCAACGCACGTGCCGTTCGGGAGCGTTCCCTGCCAGATAATGCTGTTTAAGACGCCGCCCGGCGTCACCTGCGTGTCGAAGGTCGACGATTCAAGGAACGCGATGCTCGAGGTACCGCGCCAGTTCGTGTTCATCTTGTAATTCGGCGGACAGCTCGTGCCCGGATTCGAGCAGTTCACGCTGATCCATCCGACCGCGTCGCTCCATGCCCATCCGGAAAAATCGCCGGAGGAGTTGATGGTTACCTTGTAGTTTGAGGTGCCGCACTGGTTCGATCCCCCGTGGCTCGTCTGGTCGCAATTCATGCTGATCCACCCGGCCGTGTCGTTCCACGCGTACCCGGTTACAGCTCCGCCGGTCGAGTCGCCGGCGTCGCCTAAGGGGCAGCTCCCGTCGCTCTGGTGGGGTCCCGGACCGTTGCAGACGCCGTAGTTCGAGGCGACGCAGATATTCCCGAGCGGGGAGGTGGCGCAGTCGAACGAAACGTCGCCGAGCGCGGACGATGCGTACCCCGAAATCTTCGTTCCCCAGACGAAGAACGCATTCGTCGTGTAAAAATCGAGCCATCCGACCACGTCATTCCAGGCGTAGTAGTTCGGGGCGGTCGAGGTCGTGTTCGTTTCGGCCACCGCTCGTTCTCCGAGGAGGACGAGGGTCGCGAGAACCGCGCCGGAGAGCACGAGAGCCGCGAGGAGGAATGTGCGCTTCATTTCGTTCATTATACCAGAACAAACGTCGGTGCAGCCGTGTGATATAATAGAAGCAACAAGTGATGACAAAGCGCGAGATCAGTATTGTTGGCGTAGCGCTCCTCGTTGTTGCGCTGGGTGTGGGCATCGCGCTCCTCGGTCGGAACGGGGGAGGAAGCAGGGAACCGGTCGGCGGGCTGCCCGGCGAGGGTGCGCCGCCTGCGGCGACGAGCGCGGCTCCCGTCGGGTATGCCGCCGAGATTCCCCGCGGAGCAACCCTGTCGGTACCGGAAGCCGAGGCGCCGGCCGCCCCCGGCGTCGAGGAAAAGCTGCGAATGTTCACGATCGCAATGAACGAGGACGGTTTCACTCCGAAAACGATCACGGTGAACCGCGGCGACGTCGTGAACGTGACGGTGTACGCCGAGGACGGGGGCTACGATTTCAGCGTGCCGTACCTTGGGCTTTACCAATCGGTCCCCCGCGGCGAGCGGAAAAAAGTCTCGTTCGGCGCGAATCAGGCGGGCACGTTCGCCTTCGGGTGCCGCGACCGGTGCCCCGCGGTTGGAAAGATTTCCGGGTCGTTCATTGTGCTTCCGTAATTCACGAGGGTGCGGGGTTTAGGGTATAGGGTTTAGAAATTTGGGTATGAAAGAAAATATTTTTTCGAAACCCATAGTGTTCACGGGAGCCGTCGCGTTTCTTTTTGTCGCGTTCTTTTTATACCCCATACCCTTTACCCTACACCCTGTTTATGGTCAGTCCTTCGTAGGGCCGTGCGCGGGACCGCCGGCCTCGAGCTGCGCCCTCCTCCTCGCGAGCTCGACGCGCGCGCTCGGGGTCGGAACCTCAACGGTCTTCTCGACGCAGGGGTCGCTCCTCTTTAAGACGCTCGGCGGCTCGAACCAGCACGTGGTCTTTATGCCGAACGGGAACGTCGGCATCGGCACTGCGGCGCCGGTCGAAAAGTTGACCGTTGTCGGGAACGTCTCCGCTACGTCGTTCGTCGGCGCACTCTCGGGGGGCATCTCGGCGGCGAACGTCTCATCGGACGTCTTCGGCCGCCTCCAGGGGAACGGGAATTTCGCCTTCCCCGCCTCCCTCGGCGTTGCCACCTCCTCGCAGAGCGGTCTACCCCAAGCGCTCTCGGTGTACGGTAATGCCTACGTGAGCGGTTTACTCGGCGTCGGCACGGCGAGCCCCTCTTACACTATTGACGTTAATGTGCCAGGTGCCACGATGCGCCTCGGCAATACGAACGGAGCCACGCTCTACCTCCACACCACTGGAAACTACATCAGTATTGGGGCAAACCAGTTCAATTTCACAACCACACAGCCGCAGGGGTTCACCTTCATGGGGGGCAATGTCGGTATCGGCATTGCAAATCCCGGCGTAAAACTCGATATAGCGAATGCTGGTCCGGTCTCTCTCGGTCTTTACAATACCACTGCCGGAGGACGTCACACTATTTCTTATGATGTGGGCAATAATTTCGTATTTTATAATGCAGGAGGAGGTTCACGGTACTCTTTTGATGGTTCCGGCGCCACCGGATATCTTACGATTCTAAGCGGCAGCGGGTGGGGTGCAAGTACCGGCAATGTCGGTATCGGGACCATCGCGCCGAACTACCGACTCGATGTCTCGGGCCAGGCGAACGCCTCGGCCGGCCTCTGCATTGCGGGCGACTGCAAGACCGCCTGGAGTCAGGTGGGAGGTCAGTGGACGGCGAGCGGCAACAACATCTACAACGCAAACTCCGGGAACGTCGGCATCGGGACGACGGGACCGGGGGCAAAGCTGGAAGTAACTCGTGCGGCTTCTGTTAGCACTGCATTTGACGAAGTTTTGAGGGTAACACAGACAAATGGGGTTAATGGAGGTGCAGGGCCAGGCATCTTTTTCTATGGTGGCACTAACAATCAGGCATTTGCTGCAATTGGTGGATGGAATGTTTCTGATGGTGTTGGTGTACAAGATGCGAAACTTCGTTTTAGAACTGCATCGGGTGGGACGTTAGCAGATAGGATAGTAATAGATAATCTCGGCAACGTCGGCATCGGGACGACGAATCCGGGGGCG
>CAYHFV010000061.1:0-4558 GCA_964356055.1 uncultured Candidatus Saccharibacteria bacterium | reverse complement strand
ACTCTTTCCCTACACGACGCTCTTCCGATCTCAACGAAAGAGCTTGAGCCCGAGCCGGATATCTGCGGTAACTCCACCTGCCATTCTTTCATTTCGAACCGTGCGGCGACGCGCGACGTCTGCGCGTCGGATTCCACCGACGCACTATCAACGAGAAACGAGAGGCGCGGCGCGTCGCTCTCCTCATTGGTGAACAGCTGGTTTGTTTTGGCGCGAATGGCGTCGTCCGTCTTCGCGTACGCGTCGTTCACTGCATCGGGTACCTCCGCATACTCGTTCATGAGATCCTGGAGCGCTTTCTTGAGCTCGGTCCGTTTCACCTCGATCTCCTCGGGGCGCGTGCCGCGCTGAAGTTCATCGAGCTTCGCCTGCTGCGTTCTCACCTGTGCCTCAGCTTCGGTGAGCTGCGCCGCGAGCTCTGACCGATCAAGCTCGACTAATACCGTCCCCGCCGTCACGATGTCGCCCACCACAACGCGCACCTGTGTCACCCGCCCACTCCGCTCAAAGGAGAGGCTGACCTCCTCGACCGGCTTCACGATCCCCGTTACGCTCACCTCCTGAACAACCTTTCCCCGTTCAACGCGAACAGTTTGAAGAGACGGTTCGTCGTCTCCGAACGCGACGGCGCCAATGACACCCAGTATCACGATGGCGCCCACCAAGAGCACGATTTTTTGTTTCAAAAACGAGGCTACTTTTCTCATAGGTCCGACAGTTGCTGCGCCGCCCATAGCGCTGGCTTCGGCATTGTCCACCTCGGTCAGCAAAAAACCGACGCGAACGACGTATACACGCGCAGTATACCTCCGCATTGCTCCTCACGCAACACTTTTACGAGCGTGAGGTGCGATCACACTCGTGTCTCGATATTTTCCACACCGCACAAGGCATCGCAATAACATTAAAAATGCTTGACGCCATACGCTTTTTCTCCTAATATGCTCGCGCTCCTTTACATCTCTTATAATGGCCACCCAATGACCGTAGTAACACATTGGGCATGCAACCATGGAATGGCATTCGACCATTCACCACAGCTCCTTTACCCGATCACCAATCTGCGGTGACGGGCATTTTTCTCCAAAGGTCGAATAAACAGAGAAAATAAACATGCAGAAAGGAATAATCCGTCTCGGATTTCTCCTTTCTCTTGCCACGCTTACCGCATTTCCGATCACCACCGCAGCGAATGGAGGCGGCGAGTGCGTACTCTCAATCACGAAGAACGTGAGTGCCGCGACGGCTACTGTCGGCGAGGTACTGACCTACACAATTGATGTCGAAAATACCGGCACCGATATGTGCACCGGAGGCGGCGTGAAAATCGAAGATGACGTCGACATAAACCTAACCTTCCTCTCCGAAACACACTCGCCAAACTTCTCCGCGGGGTACGGCTGCTCAAGCGGCGATCCGTGCGGACCGGTGCTCATCGGCAACACACTCACGTGGAGCGGCCACGAGATGAGCCCCGGAGACTCCGGGAGTATCACCTGGACCGCGCTCATCGGAACGTCCACCACAGAAGGAACTGACATTGCGAATACCGCGCGGACGAGCTCGAACGAGTACTCGTGGGCCTGGGTGTTGAGCAACACGGTCCATACGATAGTGGTCGCGCTCACCCCGAACCTCCCGCCGGTCATCGTGGGCCCCACCTTTGCCTCCGGGACCGTCTCGTCGTCGATCGAATTTCTGGTGACGATCTCCGACCCCGACCTCGACCCGCTCACGATCACCACCGATTTTCCCGTCGGAGCGACGTATGTGAGTTCAACGGGCGCATTCTCGTGGATTCCTGTTTCAGTGGGAACATCGACGGCGATATTCTCTGCAACCGACGGACAGGCAACCACTACCCATACGGTCGCGCTCGAGGTAACCGCAACATCGAGCATCGTGAATGCTCCGCCGGTCATTGTGGGCCCCACCTTTGCCTCCGGGACCGTCTCGTCGTCGATCGAATTTCTGGTGACGATCTCCGACCCCGACCTCGATCCGCTCACGATCACCACCGACCTTCCGTCTGGTGCCGCCTACTCGACCACCACCGGCGAGTTCTCGTGGACGCCGGTTGCGACAGGGACCTCGACCGCAACATTTTCGGCGACCGACGGACAAGCAACCACGACGCACGTGGTCGCTCTCCTCGTGGAAACGACTACCTCGACGTCAACCTCGACGCCGCCTTGCACCTCGAATTGCGGTGGTGGCGGTGGCGGTGGCGGCGGTTCAAACTGGTACGAACCGCCTATCCCCCCGCCAATCACGACTTCGACGCCGACCTCCACGCCACCCTCGGGCGGCGGAACAGTCGCTGGAACATCAACGGTCAATTTCCCGCCGTACTTCGTGAATTTCAACCCGCTCCTCGACGCGACCGTGGGAGATCTCTACGTCTCCGACGTGGACGCCGCAGATCCAGAGAACGATCCGATCACCTACACGCTCCTCGAGGGACCGCCCGGCATGGCTATCTCAGCCCTGCACGGAACGGTCTTCTGGCTGCCGACCGCCGCGCAGCTCGATTCCACTCCCTACCAGGTGACGATCCAGGCTTCAGACGGAAATGGCGCAACGAGCGCGAGCTACCTGCTTCTCGTGAGTCCCCCGCCGGCCCCGCCGGTCGTAGAGAGCGCCGCAACCTCCGAATTCTCGAGCTGCGACGACTGTACGCCAACCTCGACCGCCTCAACGACCGGACCTTGGGAGAGCCTCTACGTCGGTGCGCTGGGTGCGGCCGCGGGACTCTGGAATCTCTTCGGATCTATGATCAACTGGATTCTGGCCAACTACTGCACGATTGGGCTCATTCTCTGGCTCCTGACCCTCGCCGCTTTCATCGCGTACATTGTGAAGAATGAACGCGAGAAGAAGCGGCTGCGGCAGGCACTCGGGATACATCCCGCCGCGGCGGAAATATTACCGGAAGCGCTCCCCGACGACCTCGTCATTGACGAATCGTTCGGCGAGCCGCCGGTGACCCTCCCGGAATTCAAGCATTCGGCAAGAGATTGAGAAGTTCTTTCGCTCATCCGAGCGAAGACGCCAACGCCACCCCTACGGGGTGGCGTTTGGTTTCTATCAGGGGTCGACGTTTCAACCGAGCGATAATACTCGCTTTTGTATGGTGTACGTACTCCCGTGTTTCAGAAGTCCGCGGTACGAGTTGATGGTCTCGGGCCGTGGGTACCTCCTCACATTTCGTATAATCCTCCGCTTGGTGATGGTGCGAAGCCGCCGGTGGTATGGAAAGTGAACCCACCCTAGAAAGTCGACTCCGGATGCGTATGTTTCGATAGACACTTTATCTTCGTGTAATGCGAGATGAAGATTATCTTGGAGAAACATTTGTATCTTCGGAAGCAATAACTGGGGGTAGGTTTTGTCATCCGAGAGGATCATAAAGTCGTCGGCGTACCGGATGTAATACCGCACCCGCAGCTCCTGTTTCATGAACATATCGAATTCGTGCATGTAAACGTTCGCGAGGAGCTGGGAAGTGAGGTTCCCGAGCGGGAGGCCTAACCCGGGTCGGGTAACGTAAAAGCTGGAAATGACTTGACCCAGGAGCCAACGAACATCTTTGTCATTGATGTGCCGCTCAAGTATGCGCTGTAAGATGCGTTGATCCACGCTCGCGAAGAATCTCTTGATGTCGCACTTCAGAACGTAGCAGGTGCGCGTATGATTCTTTGATACTTTGCGGGCGAATATATTGAAGCGGTTCAGTGCCCGATGAATCCCCTTGTTCTTCCGGCACGCATAGGAATCATGGATAAAACGTCTTTCGAAATGAGGGTAGAGGGCGCGGTGCAACAGGTGGTGGAGCAAGCGGTCGCGGACGGCCGCCTTGTGGATCGTGCGGGGTTTCGGGTCCGAGACGTGAAATTCGGAATAGGGACCGTGAACGTAGGTTTTGCGCAGGAGGTCTCGGTGGAGCGTTGCGATGTTCTCCGAGAGCCGCGTCTCGAATTCCATCACATCCTTTTTATGCCGCTTGCCGCGCAGGAATCCCTCCCACGCAGCGAGAAGGTTTTCCATGGTTATGGTATCGTTGTAGGTATGGAGACCCATGATGGTGCCGTAACCCCCCCCCCGCGCACAAGCGCCGCTTGTGCTTTCGAGAACGAAAGAAACATATCGAACGTGGCACGCGCACCTCGTGCACCTTTCTCGAATCAACCGGAATACGATAGGGGTGCGGATTGACGATACGTTCCTCTCGCTCCTTGAACTCATCTTCCATGCGTGCTTCGCTGCGGACAGGTTCGAGAAAACATCAACCGTGTCGGCCGCCATCGCGAAGTCCGATATTCTGAAATTCCTCATGCAACTCGCGTGGGAAGGAAAAATACTTGATCATAAACTGTATGGAGAACTCCTTGCGGGGCTTGATGAAATCGGGCGGATGCTTGGCGGATGGAAGCGGGCGCTCGTGAGTAAAACTCCCGCACGGTAGCGGGAGAAACTATGACGTCGCAGAGGCACAGGACAACGTTGTCGGAATTCCAGTCATTCTCGAAGTTGCCGAGATTGAACTTGAAGTCACCGT
>CAYHFV010000060.1:0-4799 GCA_964356055.1 uncultured Candidatus Saccharibacteria bacterium | reverse complement strand
TGTCGGAATTCCAGTCATTCTCGAAGTTGCCGAGATTGAACTTGAAGTCACCGTCCGAGTGAGCGTTCACGTTCGGCACCCTGTGGTTGCCGTCGGGGTCCTGCCAAAGGTATGCGCGACGCATCATCCGTTCCACTGGAGAAAACACCGGTCTTCCCCTGTATTTCATTCGGAGTCTTAATACTCCCGAATGCATCGCACCGACTGCATAATTTTTTGCGAAAGGAAGCTGCTCTCACGCACAAGGTGTACCCGGTGCGTACTGGCCTTATTCTTCCCTGCGGTAGCGATGGTATGAAGCCATAACCGCATGCCCGATCGCATACAGTTTGAGTATACAAAAACCCTCTCGTTTGCACGAGAGGGTCAAATCTAAGGGACTAATCGGACAAGATCTTATTTGATGGTCCGAGTGTCCAAGTGCTACTCGCAGTCGCAGAGGCACAGGACAACGTCGTCGGAATTCCAGCCACCCTCGAAGCCGCCGAGATCGAACCCGAAGTCACCGACCGAGTGAGCGCGCACGCCCGGCACCCTGTGGCTGCCGTCGGGGACCTGCCAAAGAGCATCCTTCTCATCGAAGGAGATTGTCCACTTCCCTTTGGGAAGCTCATCCTTTTTCAGCTGATACACCAGGGACATGCCCTGGGCACCGGTCAAGATCGCGCCGACCGCTTTGTAGAGGCCGAGGCAATCGTCGGAGGTGACCGTCTTCTTGATCCTGAAGAGTTTCGCTTTGTAGGTCTTTCCGGGAACGAGCTTCTGCGTCGCATTCCGGAAATTCCCGTCGGTGATCGCGTCGTTGAAGTAGTAGAACTCCTCGTGCTTCAACGTGCCGAGTTGCGTTCCGTGATCGTAGTCCGCAGGGACCGTGAGCTTGAACTCCTTCACGTGTTCGAAGCGGGGGTCGATAAGGGTAACTCCATCAAACTTCCCTTCCACGGCATTCTGAAGATGTAACTTTAGAAGGTGCGGGTCGAATGGGTAGCCATTCGGTTGGCGAAGCTGACGGCCGATTTCGAACAACTGTCCGGTGATGGACTCGTACAGGTCGCCTGCGACAATGGTCTTTGTTGCCATGACGATATTCCTTTCTCAAAGATCGCTTGGATGCTGCCAAGTCAGGTGTACAAGTATTGTACGGATCCATCATAGCACCAAGGTGCAGATTTGTCAAGTATCCGTGGGGTCCCCTGGTCGAGTGTGTTAGAACCTGTTTGGCGGGGGTTTAGGGGTACCCCACCACCCCACTCACTATAATCTCTGGAATAAAAAAGACCGCTCCGATGAACCGGGCGGCCTTCGTTTCGTCTTGCACCGTTCTCTTACGGCCCATAGGGTGCGCGGAAATCACGGTACGTGGGAACTTTATAGATGAGTTTCTTCGTCATCTCGACAAGCGTCCCGGTGAACATAAAGAGTCCCCCGAACGCCATCAGCCCGCTGAAAATCATTGGCGGCAGCGTTTCGCCTGATTCCATGGTCAATGCCATGAACGCATAACCGAAGATGGCTAATAGCAACGCGCCGAGGAGAGCGAAGGTGATGAGCGACTTCCAGGAACCCGAGGATGCATCATCAGGATGAACCTCGAAGATGATCGACCTCAGAGAACGTTTCATAAGATACCTCCTATGTTGTTTGATGGTCTAAAAACAGTATAACACTGGAGTGTGTTATTCGTCAAGCTTAGTCGAGGCCGAGGCGCCGCGCCATCCGTTCGATGGCAGATTTCGTCCCCTCGACCTCGACGAACCGCCGTCCGGCGATCGTGTCGAGTTCGATAACGGTCCTTCTGAGAATCCAGTGTTCCCGGTGCTTCGCGTACCGGAGTCCCGCGGCGAAACCGAGGCGGAGGAGCATCCGCTTCGCGGTCGCGAGGTCGTCGAGCTCCACCTGGAGCTCCTCCCTGACCTTGAAACGTTTCCCTCCTTTCTGCTTTCCCTTATAGGTGAGCGAGACCGAGTGCCGGTTCCACTCGCGCAGCCGGAGCGTACTCCCCAGTTTCCGGAGCGTCCCGCTCGGCGTGTCGAAGTACACCGTCCGCTCGGTCCCCTTCCAGTCGAGCCGCCCGCCCACACGTTTCAGTTCCCGGACGACGGGCGCAAAATCGCTCACCCGGAACTTCACTTCGGTCTCATTCTGTATCATACGCTCACATAGTAACAAAAAAGCCGCCTGCAGGGGGCGGCTGGCGCCTACGAGGGCTCCTCCCGTTCCTTACGCGCGTCGCGCTCAGCGCGCTTCCGGTCGTTCTCGGTCAGGTACCGTTTTCGGATGCGGACGGATTTCGGCGTCACCTCGACCAGTTCGTCGTCGCCGATGTAATCCAGCGCGTCCTCAAGTCCCATCATCCGCGGCACGTCGAGCGTTTCCTGGATCCCGAAATTTTTCGTACGGAAATTGGTGAGCTCCTTCGCTTTGCAGATATTGACCGGGATGTCGTTCGCCTTCGCGTTCTGCCCGACGACCATGCCCTCGTACACTTCGACGCCCGGACCGATGAAGAGCTGGCCCCGACCCTGCGCGTTCACCAGCCCGTAGCTGTTCGATACGCCGGACTCCGACGCGACGAGCGACCCCCGCTGGTTTGGGGAATATTCTCCCTTGAAGGGTTCGTACCCGAGAAATATAGAGTTCATGATGCCCTGCCCCTTGGTGCTCGTGAGGAATTCGTTCCGGACGCCGATCAAGCCACGGGTCGGCACCGCGAAATCGAGGAACGCATGCTCGCGGTCGACGCGCATGTCCCGCATGATCCCCAATCGGCGCCCGAAGAGCTCGATGACGATGCCGCTCATCCCCTCCGGAACCTCGATCGAAACGAGCTCGACGGGTTCGAGAAGGGTGCCGTCGCGCTCTTTGAAAATGACCTGCGGCTTCGAAACCTCGAGCTCAAACCCCTCGCGGCGCATCTTCTCGATGATGATGGCGAGATGGAGCTCGCCCCGGCCTGCCACGGTCCATCGGTCCGCCGAATCGGCAGGGACGACCGAGAGCGCGACGTCCGTTTCGAGCTCGTGCTCCAGGCGCTCGCGGAGATTGCGGGATGTCGAATACTGCCCCTCGCGTCCGGTGAAGGGCGAGGCGTTCACTCCGAAGGTCATTTTGATGGTCGGTTCATCGATGACGATCACGGGGAGCGATAGTGGATGTTCCGTGTCGGTGATCGTCTCCCCGATCGAAATGTCGGGAATGCCGGCGACCGCGACGATATCCCCCGCAGACGCCTCGTCGACGTCGACTCGACTTAATCCCTCAAAAAGCATAACCGCGCTCACCGCCGCCTCCTCCGCAGTCCCGGTTCGGTTGATATGGGTGATCCGCATCCCCTTCTTCAGCACGCCCGAGTAGAGCCTCCCAATGGCGATCTTTCCTTTATAGTTGTCGTACGCAAGATTCACGGTGAGCATTTGGAGCGGCTTCGCGGCGTCTGCGACCGGTTCCGGAATGTGCTCGAGGATCGCATCGAAGAGCGGGTGCACGTCGGTCATCGTGCCGAGTTCGGGAACGAGTCCCGCTTTTCCCTCCTTTGCGGCGGCGTAAATCACCGGGAAGTTTGTCTGGTCTTCGGTCGCCCCGAGTTCGATGAAAAGGTCGAAGGTTTTATTCAGAGCCCAGAGCGGGCGAGCGTCCTTCTTGTCGATCTTATTCACGACGACGATGGCCCGATGCCCGGCTTGGATCGCCTTCCGCAGGACGAATTTCGTCTGCGGCATCGGTCCTTCTTTCGCATCCACGAGAAGAAGGACACCGTCCACCATCCGCATGATCCGCTCCACCTCACCGCCGAAATCGGCATGGCCGGGAGTGTCCACGATGTTGATTTTGGTATTCCGATACACAATCGAGGCATTCTTCGAGAAAATAGTGATGCCGCGTTCGCGTTCGAGCTCGTTCGAATCCATGATGAGATCCTGCGGCGCGTCTGTCTTGAGCTTGAAATGCTCGGACTGCTTCAAAAGCGCGTCGACGAGGGTTGTTTTGCCGTGGTCCACATGCGCGATGATGGCTATGTTTCTGATTTTCATATTAATCAAGCTGCCGCGCATGTGGACGGGAAAGGGGTCGGGGAAACGGAAGTTTCCCCGTGGCGGAAATACTAAAACCGCGGGGTGTTAGGGAGCCCCGAGCGAAGAGAGGGGCGACGTCAACCTGCGCAATAATACCGATATTTCGGATCTTCATGAGGCGGGGTTCTCAACAAAAAACTACCAGATGGGTAGGGGAAGAGCGGAGTTGTTGAGGCGTGGGGAAAGTATACGACACCAACAGCGAACCGTCAATCATTCATTCATCACCGTTCTACGACAACCGTTTGTCCCAGTTCGGCGGCGGGCGCGAACACCGTCACCCTGCCGGTCTTCTTGTTCTCTACGACCAGGTACCCCGAGTTGTAGTCGCTCCGCGATTCGTAGTAGGCGTCCTCCACGCCAGGATCGAACGGGAAGAGGCGGATGTAGCGCGGCACGAGGCACGGCGCGATGTCGTAGCCGCCCTCGGAGGCCATGACGGTCGGCACGGTCGGGAGCTCGCCCGCGGCGCACGCGAAGTATCCCCCGTTATCGATGACGTTATAGTAGATCGCGTCCATCACAAAGTTCACGTTCGAAATTCGCTGCACGTTCCTGGACTCCTGAAAGCGGTTCCAGGGATCGACCGCGACGATGGTCGCCGCCTCAATGAAAGTGATGACCCCTAAAATAATGAGCGCCTCGGCGAACGAAAACCCACCCCGTGACGCGCCCGAATGAGCGCGACGGTGACCATTCTGAACAAGAGCGGGCAAGTGCATCATC
>CAYHFV010000059.1:0-4802 GCA_964356055.1 uncultured Candidatus Saccharibacteria bacterium | reverse complement strand
CTGAAAAGAATCAAATAACAAATGGACGGAAAAAATCCGCTGGTGAGTATTTGCATACCGACCTTCAACCGCGCCAATTTAGTGTGGCGCGCCATTGAGAGCGCCATTCACCAGACCTACCAGAGTATAGAAGTTGTCGTGGTTGATAACGCGAGCACTGACAACACACAGGAGGTTGTTCTTGGGTACGTGAATCGAGATACACGGGTCAAATATTTCCGCAACGAAAAAAACATCGGGAGCGGGAACAATTTTTTGAAGTGCGCCGAATACGCATCGGGTTTTTACATGCAGGCTCTGGGAAGCGACGATTGGCTTTCAAGGGACTATATTGGAGAGTGTGTGAGGAGTTTTGAAGCCAATTCCGATGTTGCCGCGGTGCTTTCAAATGTGATCACCTTGGAATCATCGAAACAGGGGAGGGAGCTCACCTTCGTTGACGAGGCACCGATACAGCCGGGGAAGTATCCGGCGGATTGGTTTTTCCGCCACATTTATCTCGGAGGAGCGGGCGGAATGGGGTTCATCTCCTTCATGCGCAGGAACGATTCTCTTCCGGCTCTCAAGAAAGTTTTAGACAATTCGGCGAATATGTTCTGGAGGGGAGATAGGTACGAGCCCTTCGATATGCCGATTTTTCTCGAGGTGTTGGCGAAATACAAAAGCTTTTTCGTTACGAAAGAGCCTGCCTACGTAAAAACTGTTCACGGCAGGGACCACGTCGGGCTCGAGGGCGACTCATTTGGAAGCCGAGATGGATTGGTTCGCTACGCGATCGCTCTGCGCCGGGCGTTCGAATCCTTTTATTCGGAACACGGGCTCCAAAACCATTTCGACCAGCTGCGCCTGTTCGGGGGATTGTCCATTGCCGCCAACCTTCTCTTAGCTGTTTTCAAGGGCTGGTCCGAAAGGGGAGCAAAGGAAAAGTATTTCTCCGCCGTGAAAGATTATTTTGAAGGTTACTCAAAAAAGGAGAAATATCTTGTCACGGTAGGCATCGTTCCGTATGTATTTTTCAGGATCGCAGTTCGTTTCGGAAAGCTGTTTACCCGTAAGGGGAGTTTCACACCGAGCCGGAACTATTTTCTGACCGATGATTCTAAGTTCAGCACAACCTAACTATGTTGAACAAGATTGAAAATCTCTACCGGGAGATGAAGAAAAGCTACCTGGGCGATAGGGCCGCTCTGGTGCCTGGGCAGTACTGGTCCCAGTTCGTCTGTCTTGGGAGCGCGAGCGACTGGCACTACCGCTTGCGGCGCCTCGTTCCGCCGGAGAAAAAACGGGTGCTCATCGTAGGCGTCCACGGTGGGCGGGACTACTTCTATTTCAAATCGGCGGGGTACGACGTAACAGGCCTCGACCTTTTTCCTGATCTGGAGTTCGGGAACGTAGCCGTTGGGGATATTGAAACCGCCGACCTCCCGGACCGGTCGTTCGACTGCATCGTGGCCTCCGCTGTCATCGAGCACGTGAACAACGACTACGGAGCGCTCCGGAACATCAGGCGCATGCTGAAAGATGACGGCATCTTCATCCTCGGTCTCCCTCTCTACAACGATTGGGAGGTTACGCACCTGCACATCTACAGCCGGGAGTCGACGCGCCGCCTGCTCCGCGCGACCGGTTTCCGCGTCGAGGAGCACCTCGAGTACCCGACGCTCTTCATCTACCCGTCACTCATCAACGCCATGAACCATGCCCTGAATGCCGTCGCCTTTCTTCTATTTCGGAAGACCTTCTATGCCTCCCTTCTCCCTCCGCTGTGGAAGCTTGAGTACTTCCTGAGCCGGCAGCACTCCTGGTCGTTCCGGGCCTACCGCAGTTTTCTTGGATCGTTCGATAACGGCGTGTTCATGACGCTCGCGTGCCGGAAGGGAGAGGTGTTCGATCAGGCAGGGTTCAACCGATCGCGGTTCGATCCGTCGGGACCCTCTGCGTAGCGGGGCATCGAATGAAGCGTTCGGCCGGAATGGATTTCAAAAAACTCGTCGTTGCCGTTTTTGTCCTCGCGTGTGCGGTCCTCCTTGTTCTCTTTGCGCTCTTAGCCTACCCCGTTCCCGGCGGGGACTCTGGGTTCTTCCTGGTGCCGGCGCTCCAGCTTGCGAACGCGGGAGTTCTCACGAACCCTCTCTTCATCAACGAGCAGGCGATGCGTATCATCGATCCCTCGGGGCAGAAACGGTTCCTGTTTAACCCGCCTCTCTATCCCCTCCTCTTAAACCATGGGATGATCGGCGCGTCCCCCTGGGACATCTTTCTAAGTATTGCGATCTTAAGCAGCCTTGTGATCGGCGCGAGCGCGCTCGCGCTCTACAGAATGGCCGCGCGGGTCGGGTCGCTCACCTGGCCAGCACTCTCCGCTGTTTTGCTCGCGCTCCTTGCGCTTGCCTCGGGCCTGGTCGGGAGCAGCGGCCGGCCAGAAATCCTCGCGAGTCTCTGGGTCGCGCTCGGGATTCTGGTGTTCCTCCACGGGAACCGGAGACATGACTGGATACTCTTCGGTTTCCTCGGTGGGCTCATGCTTTCCACGCACCTGGTGAGCGGTATCCTGGCGCTCCTGGTTCTGGGAGCCCTGTTTGCGGCTCGGTACCAGCCCCGAGAGACACTCGCGCGCTTCAGTGGGGCCGCCCTGGTCGAGCTCCTGACATTTACCGCTGTCGTTTCCCTCGGTCCCTTCGGGGTTTGGGAGACAGTTCGCGGAGCAGTCATCAATGCCTCGCAGGTGAGTTCTGGCTACGCGGAGCAATTCTCGAATCTTTTCACCCCCTCCCAGTTTCTGCACTACTATTTCCTTTCTCCCGCAACCCCCTTCTACGGCCTCGTGGTGCTTCTGGTGTTCGTGTCCAGCGTCTTTTTCTACCGGCGGTACCGCGTGCGGATCGTCTCCCCGTTTCTCTTCAAACTCGCCGCAGTGGGTCTGGTGCTCGCGGTAGGGAGCATCCTCTACTCGGTGGGCCACGTGTTCTACCTCGTCGCCTTTGCCCCCCTCCTCTTCCTCGGTTTTCTGCGCTACTTCTGGGAGGGCGGTGCGGCACCGAAGGTTGCGGTGCTTGTGGTTCTCGCGCTCGTTGCAACCGGCATCGTTCGGATTATCCTCCTCTTCCCAGTGTACCTGCAGGCGACCCCTACGCTCTCTGAGGCACGTGGGGTGTTCCGCGCGGCGAGCCAACAGAGCTCTATTCAGGGTTTGAGGATCGGAGTCACGGGGAGTTTCTGGACTCTCTCCGAGGACTATGACCGGATGTATCTCTACAACACTTATCCGGAAAAGCCGAGGGAGGACACTGCTCTTATTTTCTTCCAGCAACGGTACAGCGGACTTCGAACACCTCCGGAAATTGCTGGGTGTGTACTCATTGAGAACCGGTTTTCTTCTACTCCACCGCACGTGCTCGGCGTTCCCCTCGGAAACACGATGCCCGGTTATGCCTACGCGGCGTATCAGTGCAGTGCTCCGCTTTGATGGAATATCGGTCCCGTCGCCCTCTGGCCTTTGACAAAAAAGCTGCGGAGCCGGTATGATAGTTCCACGCAGGGTAGGAAAAATTCCACATTCAATCTATGGAACGCGAAACGACGTATGACCTTTGCATTATCGGCGGCGCTGGCCACGTTGGTCTCCCGCTGGGCGTCGCGTTTGCAAACTGCGGCGTGAAAGTTGTGCTTTTGGACATCAACCGGGGTGCGCTCGAGAAGATCAGATCAGGAAAGTTCCCCTTCAAGGAGCACGGGGGCGACGAGGCGTTGCGGTCCGCCCTCGCAAAGGGAACGCTCTTTGCGACCGATGCGCCGGAAGTAATCCGCGATTCAAGGTTTGTTTCCATCATCATTGGGACTCCGGTGGATGAGTACTTAAGCCCGGATTTCGGCGGCATTACCAGGCTCATCGATCGGTACCTGGACCACTTCCGGGACGGCCAGATTGTCATCTTGCGGAGCACCGTTTTTCCGGGGACGACCGAAAAGCTTCAGACTCACTTCTTGAAAAAGGGAAAGAAGGTGAAGCTTGCGTTTTGCCCCGAGCGCATCATGCAGGGACACGCGATCGAGGAGTCCCGAACGCTCACCCAGATTGTATCGGCCTTCGACGAGACCACGCTCAATGAGGTTGTGGAACTGTTTAGTAAAATCAGCCTGGAGGAGGTGGTGAGGGCCAAGCCCATCGAGGCGGAGCTCGCGAAGCTCTTCACCAACGCGTGGCGCTACATCCGTTTCGCCGTCGCGAACCAATTTTACATGATTGCGCAGGGTCACGGCCTCGATTATCACAATATCCATCGGGCAATGAAGAAGAATTATCCGCGCAACCGCGACCTGCCCTCTCCCGGATTTGCGGCTGGGCCTTGTCTCTTCAAGGATACGATGCAGCTTGCAGCTTTTGCTAACAATAATTTCTGGATAGGCCACGCGGCGATGCTGGTGAACGAGGGCCTCGCGAAACATGTTATAGACGAATTAAAAAAGGAGCACTCTCACGAACTTAAAGAGAAAACGGTTGGTATTTTAGGAATGGCTTTTAAGGCGGAAGTTGATGATCCACGCGCCTCTCTGTCGTATAAGCTTAGGAAGATCGCCCAGATGGAGTGCAAAAACGTTCTGTGCACTGACGAGCACATCGAGGACCCGGAATTCGTTCCCCTCGAAGTCGCTCTGGCAAAGTCGGACATCTTGATATTGGCAACGCCTCACCAGAGGTACCTTGAAATAAATCCCAAAGATCATCCGGACAAGAAATTCGTGGACGTTTGGAATCTTTTGAGAGAGGCGTAAACCTGAACATATGAAAGATCGGAAGAGCA
>CAYHFV010000058.1:0-4945 GCA_964356055.1 uncultured Candidatus Saccharibacteria bacterium | reverse complement strand
TCCTGCTCGTCGGCATCGTCTGCCTCTGAAGGGCTTTCTACCACCCCCCCCCGCACCGCTGTTACATCACGAACCGTGTTACCGTAACAACATGAAACAAACATTCCGCCACGGCATTTATGAAAACACCCCATAGAAAAAGTGGTGCGGGGTACTCGTTGGTACCATCTCGCTTGGTCCGCGAGGACGCGGAGTCGCTCGGATAACGTCGGCACATGCTTACCAAAACGCAACTCGTAATCACCGGCGCTGGTCTTTTCATCGTCATTGTTTTTGGATTAATGTTCGCGGGCGTCATCCCCGGCCTCAAGAAAGATGACGGGCCCGCGTGGGAGGGGAAGCTCGTCGTCTGGGGGTTCGACGACCGGAAGTGGCTCGAAGACACCCTCGGAGCCTTCTCCACGAAAAATCCCGGTGTTCGGATCGAATACAAGCAGTTCCGGAATGAGGCGGAGTACGAAGCGGCGCTCCTCGACACGCTCGCGGCAGGGAGCGGTCCCGACGTTTTTGCGGTGCGCAACACCGGCCTTCTGAAGCACTTAAACAAGATCGTCCCGCTCGCGCCGGAGAAGCTGACCCCTCTGCAGCTCCGCCAATTCTTTCCCCAGGTCGTGGAGCGTGATTTTACGGTTGAGGGGAAGATCTACGCCCTCCCGTTTGCGATCGACACGCTCTCCATGATCTACAACCGCGATATTTTCAACCAGGAGAGCGTTATTACGCCGCCCGCGACGTGGGACGACTTCATCGCGCTGGTCCCCAAGATCACCCGCGTTGACCAGTCGCGGCGCATCGAACGCGCCGCCGCCGCGATCGGTGGCTCGACAAAGAACATCCGCCGCGCCGCCGATCTCCTCTCCCTCCTCATGCTCCAGAACGGTGTTCCAATGGTGACCGCGGATGCCACCTCCCCGAAATTCTCGACCCACGAGGGCGCCGAGGCGCTCACCTTCTACACGCAGTTCACCAATACGGGGAGTAACGTCTACACCTGGAACAACGGTCTCCCTAATGCGCTCGACCTCTTTATTCAGGGGAAGGTGGCGATCATATTCGACTACGCCCCGACGCTCGCAACGATCCGCGAGCGAAACCCGCTCATGAACATTGACACTGCCCCGGTGCCGCAGCGGAAGGGGACGACCCAGCCGGTCACCTACGCGAGCTACGGGGGCTACGCGGTCGCCCGGCAGAGCCTGAACCCCGACCTCTCATGGGAGTTCATTCTCTCCTCCGCGACCGACAAGAATCTCATGAGCGGGTACGCCCTGAAGAGCGGCACCATACCGGCCCTGACCGCGCTCTTGAACACCTACCTCGAGGATCCGCAACTGAACGTGTTCGCCCGCCAGACGCTGGTCGCGCGCGCGTGGCAGCAGGTGGACGCGCTCGCCGTGACGAACATCTTCTCGGACATGATTGCGCTCGTCATCGAAAACCGGGCGAGCGTTGACACGGCGCTCCGCCAGGCCGAGAGCGAGATCGCGCAGATTATGTCGCGGCGCGCGGCGTACTGATGTGCCGCACCCTACACTTTCCAGAAACACGAGCCCTTCTTGCGTCTTCCCTATTCTCGTGGTAACGTCAAGCCACGTATGAAACGTGCGGCATCGCGCATCGGAACGTTTCTCATCGCTCTTTGGGTTGCGTTCCTCCCGCGCGCACTCTTCGCCCAGTTTACGATTGTCACCACCCACCCCGTCCAACTCACAAACCCGCTCGGACAGACAAACCTTCTGTCAATCATCACCGGCCTCATGCCGCGCCTGATCGGCATCGCGACCCCGATCGCCGCGGTCATGATCATCGTGGGCGCGTTTTACATGCTCTTTGCAGGGGGGGACCCAGCGAAATTCGGCACCGGGAAGAACATCATCCTGTACACCGCCATCGGGTATGCTATAATACTCATTGCGGGTGGCATTCCACTGCTTCTCCAGAATATTCTCTCGTAACCGCTGCCCTACCTGAGAAAGGTCGAACAAGAAGACACATGCACTTCACAGCAGTATGGTCAAAAAAGTAGTAGCAGGAGCCCTGGCAGCTGCGGCAGTCATGGTACCGCTTGCCGCTTTGGCGCAAGGAGTAACTCCGCCAGCACCCTCGTTTAACGTTAACATTACCGGCTACGGCGGGGTAATTAGTTTCATCAATAACATTATCGGCGGATGGTTGTTCGGCCTCCTTATGGCGCTCGCCGTCATCTTCCTTCTCTATGCCGCGTTTCTGTACCTCACGGCGGGAGGCGATGACACAAAGGTTGCCACGGCAAAAAAAATCATTGTCTACGCGGTGGTCGCAATCGTTATTGCGCTCCTCGCAAAGGCAATCGTAACTGTTCTTATTGCTTCACTTCAGTAGAGATTCTCGCGCACTTTCGAAGGAGCGGCGGCGCGCTCGTGCGCTCCGCTCCTTCGCGCGTTATGAGCACAACACTTCGACGCATACTCACTGCGGGCGCGGGGACGCTTGGTGGCGCGCTCGTTCCTCTCCTCGCTCACGCTGAGATTACTACCTACGCCGACCTCATTCGGATCATCGAACGGGTGCAGGCGTGGCTTTTTTGGCTCCTCATGTCGCTTGCCGTCATTTTTATCCTCGTCGCGGGGTACCTGTTTCTCCAGGCCGGCAGCTCCCCCGAAAACCTCAAAAAAGCGAAGAACCAGGTCATCTACGCGATTGTCGCAGTGGCCGTCGCCGTTCTCGCGAAAGCGACCGTTGACATCGTCCGAATCACGCTCCAGTAACCCCCCGCACCTATGGGTGTAGGCGCGAGGGTACACGCCTGCTTGAAGCACCAAAACCGTTTTAATATCCTCGCTCCCCCGCGCCGCGAGGGTTTTGCTTTTCGGGCGTAGAGCACGATAGGATAGGGGTGGTATGGTCTGGCAACGATGGGTGCTCATCGGTCTCCTTGCGGCGAGCCTTCTCCTCCACGCGGTTGCGATTGAGCGGCCCGAGGCGCCGGTCTTCGACGAGGTCCACTTCGCGACCTACGCCTCCGCGTACGCTTCCGATCGCGCGTTCATTGACATCCACCCGCCGCTCGGAAAGGTGCTTTTTGCGCTCCCCCTAGTCCTTGATCCCTCGATGATTCAGGACCGGGAGTTTATTTCGTTCATGAGAAATAAGCACAATGGCACCTTTCTGTTTTCGGTCCCCGGCGAAGGGTACGCATCGTTCCCCTACGTAGCACTCCGGCTGGTGAGCGTCCTCTTCGGACTCCTGCTCATCCTGGCCGTCTACGCGCTTCTCACGGCGCTCACGGGGAATGAAACGACGGCGCTCCTCGCCGCGTTCCTCATCACGCTCGAGAACGCGCTCCTTCTCGACACGCGCGGCATTTTCTTAAACGGGATGTACCTCACGCTCGGTTTCTTCGCGCTCGCCGCGGCCGTCGGGAAACATTCCCGCCCCATTTTCGGCGGCATCCTCTTCGGCCTCGCGCTCTCGGTGAAGCTCGTCGCGATCGTTTTTTTGGGGCCATTCATCATCGCGGTCCTCGCCCGCGACTTTCTCCGGCGCGAACTGCTCCCCTCGTTTCAGAGAATGGGGCACTTCCTCGCCGCAGGCGCCGCAACCTTCGCGCTCGTGCTCCTCCTCGTGAACAATCTCCTTCTCCCTTTGGACAGCCGCATCGCGCTCTATCGCGAGGCATTCAACTACCCCGAGAAATCGCCCGCGGAGGTCGAGCGCATGCTCGACCGCATCCCGACCCCCCTGAAGTGGGTCATCACCTCGGTCCTCGAGTTCGACATTTCGGTATCTGGGTACACCGGCGGCGCTCTGCCACACCCGCGCCAGAGCACCTGGTACGAGTGGCCATTCATGCGCGAGCCCATTCCCTACTTCATCGGCGGGGGACTCGGCAGCGACGCGGCGATGATCGCGCTCGTGGGAAACCCCGTCGTCTGGGGCGGGTCGATCATCATTATGATCCTCGGTGTCATCTTCTTCCGAAAGTTTTCGGACGATCGGTTGACGCGGCGGGCGTTTATCTTTCTTCTCGCGGGGTACCTCACCGCGCTCTTCCCCTTCATGCTCGTCGGACGCCCCGCCTTCCTCTACCACTACTTCCCCGCGCTCATTTTCGCGATCGGCGGGAGCTCCCTCGTCATAATCGAGTATCTGAAACGGCAGCCAGTCGTGATCCGGCGCCTTCTTGCCTCGCTTCTTGTCGTTGCGGTCGCGGGCGGCTTCGTCCTCGCCTCGCCCTACACGTACGGCTTCATGCTCTGAATCGCCGGGCGCCTCGCCACGCCTGTCGCGAAAACAAAAATCCCTCCAGTCCATAGACTGGAGGGATTTATTGATAATGAATCACTGAAGCCGAAACTCGATGTGCGTTCCGGGCTTCAGGCCCATCGCGAGCACCGGCTGACCGGCGAAGCCGTCGTCGGTGCCCTCAATTGGGAGCGCTCGTGTCGTGATCTTCTGCCACTCAACTCCGTTCTCGGTACGCCGACCGAGCTTGTACGGAGCGTTCGTGATGATGGTCCACTGTTCTCCGGGATCAACGGGCATCGTCTCGGTGACAGCACCGACCGGAAGGTAGAAGGTCTTCCCAAGGTACTTCCGGCGCTCCTCCTTCCACTCCTCCGCCTTCGCGATGACCGGAGCAACCCAGGGCTTGTCAAGCGTTTCCTGGAATCCCTGTTTCGTCCGATCGATCTTGGTGTCGAGCGCCTTCCCACCCCAGTCTTTGAGAAAGAACCAGGCAGTGAGAAGCACGAGGGTCCACGCAAGAATCTTGACCGTCCGAGCCTTGAACTTCGATTCGTCCGCGAACGAGATAAACATCATTGCGAACATGACGAGGCCGAGAACCGGGATCATACTTCGGGCACTTGCAACCGGCACGAGCGCAAGGTAGATCGCGAGCACGTACTGCAACGCGATTCCCGCGAATATCCTTCCGATGAAGGATTTTACCTTCGGCTCGGTC
>CAYHFV010000057.1:0-4952 GCA_964356055.1 uncultured Candidatus Saccharibacteria bacterium | reverse complement strand
GGCGGATGTAATACGGCGCGTGGCGCGGGTGGAGCCCCGAGGAGGCGTCGACGAGCTGCGAGACCGTTCCCGACGGCTTCACACAGGTGACCGCGAGGGAGGGGTTCACGCCAAAACACGCCGCGTATTCCTCATTCGCTTTGACCGCCGCCTCGCGGAGCCGGCGGAGCGTCCCCGGATTCCGGACCGCCGCACAGTCCCACTGCCCCGTGATCGAAACCCCGAGGAGGCGCTCCTCCTCGCAGTTCTTCTTCCACTCGCTCGAGAGGACTGGAAAGTCGGTGAAGGTTGACTGGTAGGTGCCGAGGAGGGCCGCGACGCGGACCTTCCGGAGCAGTGTTTCCTCGGTATCGTCCGCACGGGCCACCACCTCGGTCAGGTTACAGAACTCCTTGGACCGGAGGATGATCTCACCGCAGGGGTTCGTACCGGTCGTTTTAGCGTGCTTTTTCATCGCTTTCCACCGCCGCTCCGGCAGTTGGGCCTTGAGCCCCCCGCGGTTGAAGATGCCCCGCTCGCCGCTCCCGCTCTTCGCGAGCGCGATCCATTCGTCCAAAAAGACCGACGCCCCAGGCTTTTCGGTGTAGACCGCCGAGTTGTTCGCCATGGCCCGCTGGGGCTCTGAAAGGTAGAACTGGCCGGTCTTCGCGAACCGCATGTCGTCGTCGTCGAGGTCCGAAACGGAGATGAGCGCCGTCCGGCGCACCCCGCCCATCACCACCACCTCGCCGATCTTACAGATGATGTCGTGCACGTGGATGGGCCTGAGGCGCCGCCCCTGGTTCGCGAGGACCTTGCGGCGCGAAAACTCGAGGACCGCGCGGAGCGGCTCGGGTCCCGAACTCTTTCCGCCCATGATCTTGAGCCGCGCGCCCTGCGGGCGGAGCTTCGAGAAATCGAACGTGATGTCCTTGCCGGCAAACCATGCCTCGAGTCCCGTGACGAGCGCCGCGACCCATCCTTCCTTGCTGTCCTCGATGACATGCGCCGGCAGGCGCTTACCGGTCTGGTGCTTGATCTGCGGGAGCATCTGCACCGTCTGCTGCTCCACTGAAAATCCGACGCCCGCGCCGCACATCGAGAGATACATGATCTCGCCGAAGTCGGCGGCGCAGGTTGGCGCGACGAACGAACAGTTGTACGCGGTCACGTTCGACGCGTCGACGCCCGGTCCCGCGCTCCAGAGGAGCCGCATCGACGGCATCGCCTCCTGTTTCAAAATCGCCTCGCGCACTTCCGCGTACTCGTCGTCCCGGAGTTTCTTTCCGAGGCGCGCGCGCATGTAGGCAACGTAGCGGTCAACCGTCTCGATCCACGTCTCGCGGCGTCCCTCCGATTCGATCCAGCGTGAGTACGAACGGTAGTAGACGAACTCGCCCAAGGGATTCCGGAAGTACTTCTTGCTCTCCTGCGCGAGCTTGTGCACGTACTCGGGGATGGTCCGCCGGGCCTCGCGGAGCCGCGCGCGCTCCTCACGGTAGAGGATGTACCCCTTCGCCGTCTTCGGGTAATCCTGGATGATGAGCTGGCGCTCGACGGCATCCTGAATCTCCTCGATGTTCAAGAGGTGGTCGCTCGGGTAGAGCTTCCCCAACCCCTTCACCACGCCCTCCGAGACCTTCTCAGCTTCCTTGTCACTCCCCTCGCCCTCCGCACGCATCGCTTTCGTGATGACCGCCACGATCCGCGACGCGTCGAATGGGACAATCGTGCCGTCGCGTTTCCGTACCTCTCGAAACCCCATGGTATTCCTAAAAATTCACGTTGTTTTTTTCGACTTCTCTATTGTAGTGGTCGTACCCGCCCTGAGTAGTGTGGATAAGTGGCCGGAAGAACACGCACGCGCGGAAATGTCCACGCCCCCGCCACGAGGGGCGGGGGCGAAGAGTACGGGGTGAGCGGCGCCTTACTTTCCCCGCTTCTTTCGCAAGAACGTGGGGATCTCCCAGGTCTCGGAATCCTCGGTCGGGGGCTTCGGCTGCTTGTCTTTCACGCTTGACGAGCGGTGCTTCGCGTGCAGTTCCGGCTCCGGAACCTGCTTCGGCGCGTCGGGAACCGTAAAGAGGGAGGGCTCGCCGAGACGAGCGCCGGAGAATATTCCGGAAAAGCCTGTTGCGATGACCGTCACTTTGATGCTCTTGTCGCGCAGGCTCCGGTCATGGTAGGCGCCGAAGATCACCCGCGCATTCTGGTCGAGATTCGCTGAGACCGCTTTCGCGACCTCGT
This sequence comes from uncultured Candidatus Saccharibacteria bacterium, assembly GCA_964356055.1. GTDB lineage: Bacteria > Patescibacteriota > Minisyncoccia > UBA6257 > GWB1-50-10 > JAUSKB01. The sequence goes on along the minus strand of CAYHFV010000057.1, from coordinate 2,726 downwards.
GAATTTCGCTCATTTTCATATCGCGGCCACCTGCAACTGAGAAGAGAACGCCACGCGCGCCATCAATCGCCACCTCAAGAAGTGGGGAGCTCAATGCCGCGTTCACCGCCTTCATGCTCCGGTCCTGTCCGGAAGCGATACCGATGCCGATCAAGGTGGTGCCGGCGTCTTTCAGAGTCGCGGCGATATCTGCGAAGTCAACGTTCACGATGCCCGGCACGTTGATGAGCTCGGAGACCGCCTTCACGGCGTTTTTCAAAACGTCATCGATGTACCCGAACGCTTTGAGGAGCGGCGTATCCTTGTCGATGACGGAAAAAATGCGGTCGTTCGGGATCACCACGAGCGCATCTACCTTCTCCTTCAACCGAACGAGTCCTTCCTGCGCGATCGCGGCGCGCTGCGCCCCCTCGAAGGTGAACGGCTTTGTCACGATGGCGACCGTGAGAATATTTTTCTCGCGCGCAATCTCAGCGACAATAGGAATGGCACCAGTACCGGTGCCGCCCCCGAGTCCTGCCGTGAGGAAAATGATGTCCGCGCCGTGGAGTGCTTCGCCGATCTCCGAGCGGTTCTCCTCCGCCGCTTGCTTCCCGATCTCCGGATTCATTCCCGCACCCAACCCGTGCGTGAGTGCCTTCCCGATGTAGATGCGGTGATGGGCAATAGTGTGATTTAAATCCTGCGCGTCGGTGTTCACCGCGATGAACTCAACGCCGCGCATGCGGTCACCTTCCATCATCCGCGAGACCACGTTCCCGCCTCCGCCGCCGAGACCGACCACCTTGATGTGCGCCACACCGCTTTTAAGCGGTCGTGGACGGAGCTGCGGGGTGAGCGACGCGTACGTTGCTTGCTTTGATGGCGTTTTTTTCCGCGCCGGTTTTTTTCGCTTGCTCGCCTTCGCCATAAATGATGTTTTAGTATACGGGAGATACCGCTACGGCATCAAGTTCTTCAAAAATCGCGAGATGAAATTCATCGCCGGCGCCGTCGTTCCCTCTTTTTCCGCGTTCCCCCAGAGCGCAAGACCAATGGCAGTCGAGAACCCGGGATCATCCAGGAGCTCCTGGTGCGCCTGGTTCGGAATATCGAGACTGGAGAGGATAGGGAAACCGGTGTGGGCGGTCAGCTTCAATTCCTGCTTCACCAAATCGGTGATACTGGGAAGTTTCGCGCCGGCACCGGTGACTACCACTCCCGCGGGGAGCTGGACCGAACGGCCGAGCGTTTTGAGCTCGCTCGATACAAGTTCCAAGATCTCCGAGAGCCTGACCTCGATGATCTCTGCAATGAACCGGCGCGGCACCTCTCCCGTGTTACCCGCATCCACTTCGGAGAGCTTGACCACGTCCTTGCGCGAAATTTCTTTCGCGAGGGCGCACCCGTACGTCATCTTTATCTTCTCTGCCGCGTCGAACGGAACCTTGAGGCCGATCGCGAGGTCGCTCGTCACGTGCCCCGACCCGATGGGAATGCACCGAGTATGGAGCACTTTACTCTCTTCGAACACGGCGAACGTGGTCGTGCCAAATCCGATGTCCACCATGAGCACACCAAGGTCCTTCTGGCGCTTCGTGAGCACCGCACGTGCCGCCGCGAGCGGATTGAAAATGAGACCGCCGACCCGCGCGCCCACCCGCTCGACATTCTTTCCGAGCAAATTCACCTGCGGCGCGAACGCCTCGACAATGAGCGTACTCACCTCGAGCCGATTGCCGACCATCCCTACCGGATCGGCGATGTCGCCCACGTCATCAACGAAGTATTCCCGCGTGATATTGTGAAGCACAAGGTAGTTCGCCGGCAGTTTCACCGCCTTCGACGCCTGGAGCACGCGGTCAACATCATCCTGTTGGATGACCTGGTCGGCGCGGGCGACCGCCGCGATGCCGCGGGAGAGATGCGCACGGCTGTGTTCAGAAGACGCATTCACAAACACATTTCGCGTCGCTTTTTTTGACGTCTTTGCGAGATCGAGCACAATGTCGCGGAGGACACACGTCGCCTCTTCGACATCGACCATCACCCCCTTCCGGATACCCGCCGAAGGTTGCCTGAACGCGGTGAGTACCAAAAGCCCGCCGTCCTTTTTCCGCGCGCACACGACACCGCGGATGGAGGAAGATCCAATATCGAGTCCAGTAATCACGGTGCTCATCGAATCGTTCGGCGCCGCGCGCGGGAGACGAGCACACGCGCTTCAAGCGCTTCCATCTTTATCGTATCACGTTTGCTCCGGTGCGTGTACCCGAGAAGATGAAGGAGGCCATGCACGACGTACCGGGGGAGCGTTTCTCCGCGGGACCGGATGACCGACGGAGCAAGGTACATTTCGCCGAGGTACCGCACCCGTCCCGATGCCGGATGCGGAAACGACCGCGACGCCTTAAAACTCAATACCGTCGCGGGCGTTCTCTTTCCCCGGAACCGGCGGTTCAGCCGTCGCGAATCCTCCGCGCCGATGAGGTGCACCTCAACGGCTCCTCGCACGTTGCACATCCTGAGGGTGCTTCTCACGGTCTTCCGCACGAGCGGGAGATCCCGGCGCATCCGAGGATCCGCCGCTTCGACCGTCACAAATTGTACTGAGCGGTCTTTCATAGCGTACGTTAAAAAGAAGCGTGCCGCCCGGGCGGCCCGACACACAACCAACCGATTAGATCGGAAGAGCGGCGGGGTGGGGAAGAGTGTTGGTATCGGGGGGGGGGGGATGATTTAAAAAA
>CAYHFV010000056.1:0-5010 GCA_964356055.1 uncultured Candidatus Saccharibacteria bacterium | reverse complement strand
GATCGACAGTGATGCCGAGTTCAAATACTCCTTCTTTGAGTGCCATACGGCACCTCCTTGTGAATGTTCTAATCCCCATAGAAGGGAGGAGATTGTACCCTCTTGTCTCTTTCGAGACGACCTATTCATACGAACAGGAATTGCAAGAAGAGTAGCATATTATATGCCATTCGTCAAGTACCAGCTCCCCGGGCCCTCCTCCGCTAAAGCTGCGGATGGATGCAATAGGACAATCTCACTGCTCTCCCTCGCATTCGCTCGGGATGCGCTCTCAGAACCCACGGTTCTGAGTAATCTCCTCCACGGGAGGAACCCGGTGGCTTTCCTCCCGACCCCTCCTTCGGTTCGAGTCCTACCCGCAAAAATCGCAAACCAAAAACACCCGCAAGGGGTGTTTCGGATTTGCGCGCTCCCCAAGTCGGACTTGAACTTGCCGCCGGAAGACCGTCTGAGCGGTTCCGAGAGGTCGTCAGTGGGGGCTCCCTGACCACTGCCTGCTCGCCTCGCTAAAGCTCCGGCGAAGCGGGCCGGCAGGTAAGCCGCTCAGTCAAGGTCAGTATGCCCCGGCGCTACCCATTCAAAATATCGAACCCTTCCAGAACCGCATCACATACGAAGTCCTCAAGAAGGGAGTGGTCGCCGTCCATCTGCGCGACATTTAGGGACTTCAGGTAGGCGCGGCGCTTTTCCTGTCGGATCACTGCCGGCGGAATGTTTTGCTTCAAGAGCATCGCGTGCATCAAAAGGCGCCCCACTCTCCCATTCCCATCCGCAAACGGGTGGATCTGTTCGAACTGGCTGTGTATTTCCGCACAGAGCGAAATGACATCGCGGCGGCGCGCCCGGATATCGCGCACGAGCGCTTTCATGAGACGCGGCACCGAGAGATAGTTCGCGGTCGGCACGGTCGTGCCCAGGATGCGGACGCCGTGGCGCCGGTACGAGCCGGCGGCGGAATCGACGCTGTTCATGAGAATGCGATGCAACTGCAGTATGAATCCCTCGTTGATCCCCCGCCCACTCCGCACCTCGCGAAAGAGATACTCGAGGGCCGCCTGGTGGTTTTTCACTTCAAGCTGTTCTGCCAAACTCCGGTTCGGCAGCGCGGCATTCTCGAAGAGGATCGCCGCCGTTTCGTTTTCGGTGAGCGCGCTCCCCTCAATCCGGTTCGAGTGGTAGGTCAACGCAAGTAAAAATTCATCGTAGAGGTCACGCCGGGACAGGATCTCGCGCACTACGGAGCGGTGTGCTCGCTGCGCTTTCCCCACGAGCGCCTTCTTTCCTATGAGGGCTTCGCGCGGAACCTCGCGCTCGCCGGTCAGGGACCGATAGAGTGCGTCGATGCGCGCGAGCGCCTTCGGCCGGGGGGTCGCTTTGCCGGTGATCCAGTTGTTGAACGCGACAAACGACACGCCGAGTTTCGCGGCAAGCTTTTCCTGCGTCAATCCGGATGCTTTTTGGATTATCTTGAGCCGCTCCGAAACGGTCATACGCTCATCGTAGCAAACTTTATAAAGTTCGTCAATTCACGGCTTATTTATAAAGTTTCAGAAGGGCTCACTTTGGCGGCGCTTGTTTTATTGGCACACTGCGCCAGGGACACGAAAAAAATATAGAAGAAACCTGAAGCGGCTCGGTCGCACGATACAAAATACTGTCTGCTCCCCGGGTAGGACTCGAACCTACAACCCACTCCTTACACTTAATCCCAACGTTTCCGAAGGGCGTGGACTATATCTTTATCCCTCAATTTCGTTCGGGATATCTCGGTATCTAGTCTCTACGGCGCCCCCGCAATGGCGGGGTTCCCACGGTGTTGCCCACGAAGGGGTTCACCGTTATCCCGAGATGTTCACCGTGCAGTTACCCGCGCGGGCTGCCTAATTCGCTAACCCTTCGACAAGCTCAGGGTCAGCTTCGCTGACAGGGAGTCGCTCTACCATTGAGCTACCGGGGAATGTATGGTTTCAACGAACGGTCCCAGTGTACCAAAAAAAGTCCTGCGATTCAACTGCAAACAAAATCCGACCGGGGTACTTGGATAACTTACTACAATGTGTTAAGTTATTTGTATGAACTGTTTCTGTAAGAAACATGGGCGCGTAAAGCACCTGAAGCGTCCTGACGGGACGCTCCGGTGCGGCAAGTGCGCATCATCATGGGTGGTAGAAAATCGGAGAAGGAAGAAGGAGAGGCTCGTTCAGGCCCTCGGCGGAAAATGCGCGCTCTGTGGTTACCGCAAATACGTTGGGGCCCTCGACTTCCACCATCGTAACCCTGCAATGAAAAGATTCTCCCTGAGCGTCAGGGGTTTGTGTTATTCGTGGAAAACGGTTGAAGCCGAGGTTCGTAAATGCGTTCTTCTGTGCAAAAACTGTCATGCAGAAGTTGAGGCTGGACTAAAAAAGACACCTTCATAAAATAAAACGGCCCGCTGTAAAGCAGGCCGCGTACTACTTCTTACTGCTGAATAACTAAAAGAATTTCACTATCAATGACGTTCGGACGGAGCGGCTTCGTCGGCGCAATGAGGTAGAGCGGACCAGACGACCACCATTCATGGCTCCGCCGGACCCACTGCGGCGCGGCGAACGCGATATGTTCGATGCCACAATCCGATTTCACCACACAGAACGAGATGTTCCGTACCCCGTTATTTTCAAACTCGCCGTCGATCGAGTAGTCGATGATTCTCCCCGACCGCTTCAGACGCTCAAGCGCGAGCGTCGCGATCACCTGGATCTCAACGGAAATCAACCTCGAGTTGCGCTGCGTATCTAGATTGACGATGACGTTCGGAATCTCGGGATGCCTCTCCTGGTGATCGCGGAGCCCGCCGGGACCCGCCACCGAGAGCGGAAAATCCTCATATCGCGATTGACCGGCAATGGTCACGAAAATATCGGTGCCTCTCCGGTCCGCGACGCTCAATTTGCCCGATGGAACGAATCCCGTGATCCACCCGAGGGTTTGCAAAACCTCAAGGGCGTGGTGTGTAAAAACCTCGCGTTCATTTCCGGTGTGCCGCGCCGTGATGTCTTCCACACATTCGCACGTTCCCGAGCGCGGAGATACCCGATCCTGCTTTTTTACCTGCACCGTACCCCCCTGTGTTTATTTGTGATACAAAACGCTAGCATCTGTATACCCTGCTCGTGCATCGGTGTCAAGAAGGGTTTGAAAATCGGACGTGCTGTAGGTTATGATGACTCCGCACGCCCCGGTAGCTTCGCCCGGCCCCACACTGAAATTTATCCCCCCATAGCTCAGTCCGGTAGAGCAGCTCCCTTTAGTAGTGTGGTACACTACTGATTGGTTCGCTCGTAAAAAATGAAAATGCCCCGGTAGCTCAGTCCGGTAGAGCAACTGCCTTTTAAGCAGACGGTCGAAGGTTCGAATCCTTCCCGGGGCACCATGGCATTTTTACTTTTTCCTCGTTGCCAATCACAAGGAGATGGTTTCGCCTAAGGCGGATAAACTCCGGTTCAAATCCTAGTGGGGGCACCACAGCAACATATGGAAGAGAAAAAAACACGAGCGTACGCTTTCGATTTCGACGGAGTGATTGCAGAGTACCGGGGCTTCAAGGGACTTGAACCTACTCATGTTGGTAAGCCAATCGAGGCGGTTGCTAACGCGATCCGGATACTGAAGCAGCACGGGCACAAAATCATCATCTACTCCACGAGAGGTGAGGAGATGCTGAGAAAATATTGCGACGACAACAAAATTCCTGTCGACTATATCAACAGGAACCCTGAAAAAGAGGGAGAGAACCCTGGTAAACCAGTGGCCTATGTGTATGTTGACGACAGGACCGTTTGCTACCGGGGACAGTCTACTGAACAGCTCGTCGAAGAAATACTGAAGTTCAAGGCATATTGGCAGTAGTTCGATTGTAATCCCCAGCTACCAGAATAATTCGAATGTCGTCAACTTCCTGAAAAAAATCCCGACCTAACGTCGGGATTCCCTTTTGAACGGGATCTCCCGTTCCGGAATAGGAACCTCCTCGAACGGTTCGAAGGCGTCGTACCGCGATTCGTCCTCCGGATGGCGAATGGTCTCGATAAACGTCATACCAAACTTCGTCTGCCAGTGGTAGAAACACCCTTTCGCGGCGTTCCACCGTGCCACCGTTGCATTCCGGCATCGCCCGCGGTAGTACGCTCCGTGCTTCAGCTCAGCTTTCGGAATGACCCGGTTTGGTAACGGCGGGATCAATTTTCGTTCGGTGATCTCGAGGAAGCTTCCGCCGCGTTCACCCGCAAGCGTTCCCTTGAACCGCTTTTCGGCGTCCCCCGGGTTTTTCGAAATCTTCATTGGTCAACTCCCTTTTAAAGTGAGCACTGCATTTAGAGTACGGTCTTCTCGACATACAAGTCAACAAAAAAACCGCGGGCGGGCGGTTTTCCGTAGTTCGTTGTCGGTCGTTGGTCGTGTGTTATCAGGCGTGTATCTCGTCCTTCGACTCCGCTCAGGGTTTACGCATGGATTTCACACACCCCACTCACGCACGCGAGTTCCTTCGAACCCTGTGTTTCATCATCCCGCTCGTAGAGGAGAATCTGCGAGAAATCCACCGGCGGGAACTTTGCCGCGAGCTCTTCGTACTTTTCCTTCGAGATCTCTTCAAAGGGGGGGAGGGCGTAGATGTGATCCTCGCGCGGGAGGAATGAGAGACCGCCGATGATATCCCAGTGCCCGTAGAGCCAGTCCGCGACGGCGATCCACTCGTTCTCGCCGACCGAGATCGTGACCGAGGGGTTGTGCTCCGTGTAGCTCTCCTTCACCATCCGCCAGTACTCGAGCTGCTCGAGCGCGGTGAGCGAGTTCTTGAAGACCGAACCCTCGGGCGCCTTCACCGGGAACTCGATGACGTACGTCGTGATGCTATCGCCCACCTGCCCCACCTCGGGGAAGTACGACACCTTCTGGTCGCGGAGCATCTGGAAGAGACTGTCGGTCGCCGCGATGCGGATGCGGCGGATGTAATACGGCGCGTGGCGC
>CAYHFV010000055.1:0-5225 GCA_964356055.1 uncultured Candidatus Saccharibacteria bacterium | reverse complement strand
GTCCACAGGCCCACCAAGATTTATCGGGACAATGAGGAGGTCGCGGGTTCGATTCCCACTAGGTCCACAGTTGACACACTCCACCAGAATCAATGACAAACTATCCGTGTCTACGTACGTATCTATGTTCTAAACAAAAGGATAATTATTAACAAATAATTTTTTTGAAACTATGGCTAGACTTGTTAAAACTAAAGTAAAATTTTGTGAGTTTTTAGACCACATGGATAAAAAAGGCAGAATTCAGATGAAACCGATCGGAAAAGCAAAAAATACAGTCAAAAAACCAACGTTGACCGGCTGGAAAAATCTTATTACCAAAATTGTGCTCGATAAACGGTACGCCAAAGGATTGAGCGGCATTGAGGATTACTCGCACGTGATTATTGTCTACTGGATGGGCCAAGAAAAAGAATGCCACCTTAAACATCATCCGCAGGGGAGAGGAGATGTGCCGTACGGGGGAATTTTTGCTTGCCGTTGCCCACAGCGGCCAAACCGAATCGCGATTTCTACTGTGAAGTTGCTTTCCCGAAAAAGGAATAGCATCAGGGTGAAAGGATTGGATATTCTCGACGGCACCCCCATCCTAGATATCAAACCGTACACTCCTCACTATGATCGGATCAGTAAAACCAGAGTCCCCGCGTGGGTTAATCGATTGCTTTTTTAGATACTATCCAAAGTTATATTTAGAATTGCGGGTTTTTATGTTAACCACCGCCTAAGAAAGAAAGGTCTGTACCTCTACCTCGCCGGCCCAGCAACGCTTGTATAATCTGGTTCCAACCCGCGCCTGCGAAGTCCCCAAGAGCGGTCCACCGCAGTCTTCGAGACTGAACGGAACATCCCTACGGGGACGGGTCAAGGAGCGATTTCAGGTATACTGAATCCATGGAGGTGGTTGGCAACCGAGGGCGGTGGGGGGTAAGTGTTTACGTTTCGGTCGTCGTGGTTTGTGCATTCCTCCTCGTCGGCGTGTTCTGGTACGCGGCCTCCCGACCGTGGTCGGGAACGGTTCAGGTGACGCCCGGAGAGTGCATCTCGCGCGGAGGCGTTATCACCGACCCGTTCAACCGCGATCTTTCCTACCAACCAGGGGAGTTTTTGGGCGAGGTTTCCGGCCTTCGGTGCTCTTGCGTATGCCTTGCCGCAGGGGCGGCGACGACTCCTGCAGAAAACGAGGCTGAGCTCCCTTGACGAGGACGAGTGGGGTGCTACACTGGAAATGTTAAGGTATTGCTTAACCCCTTAATATACATATGGTTAGCCGCGAGACTTTGAACGACATTCACCGGACGCTCGCGGGGCGGAACGACCTGCTCCCGTCCCTTTTTTCCGCGCTTGCCGACGAGCGGCGGTTCAAACTCTTCACGCTCCTTTCGAAACGGTCCGACCTGTGCGTATCCGACCTTGCCGCCGTGCTCGGCGTTTCGGTTCCTGCCGCTTCCCAACAACTTAAGACGTTGGAGCTCGCGGGACTGGTGCGGCGGGAGCGACTGGGCCAGAAGTGTTCCTATCGCGTCCGAAGGAAGGATCCGGTGGTCGCCGCGCTGGTGCGGCTCACCCAAAAAGGTCGGAAATGAAGAACAGGAACTAGGAAGTAGGAACTAGGAATGAGGAGTGAGACAATTCACCTAGAGACTAACGACTAGCACCTAAAGGCTACCCGTAATGGCAAACATCACGATTTACACCACCCCCACCTGCGTCTACTGTAAGATGGCGAAGGAGTTCTTCGCGAAGAACAATACGCCGTACACCGAGAAAGACGTAATGGCGGATGATGCGGCGCGCGAGGAGATGATCAAGAAATCGGGCCAGCTTGGCGTCCCGGTCATCGACATCGACGGGACTATCGTCGTCGGGTTCGATCGGCAGCACCTCGCGGACGTCCTGGGGATCAAATAAGCGGGGTATCAACGGGGATGTGCGTGCGGCTGGTGCGACGCGCCCGGGCTCGGCGTGTCGTTTTTTGTCTCGGGAACGGGGAAAATACTGCCCTGTGCCACCAGTGGGCGTTTTCCCCACGGGTCTGGTCAGGGAAATCCGTGTAAGGTATACTAAGGAGTACAAAGACCCCTGTGTGAGGCGGGGGTTTTTTGTTAGTATTTGTTCGCGCTGAGTTTTCCGAAGCGCGACTACAAATAGTAATCCCGCTACGCGGGATTAGTTCTGTTCGCTCCGGTACCTCGGTCACCGATTGTCCGTGTGCTCCTGCGGCACACGTCAATCTGCGCTCTCGGCGTTCGGAATCGACCTCGGCGATACCGAGCCCCGAACGCCTGCGAGAGCTGCCCTCGGAGCAGAAACGAGCTTTTTGTTTGGGAGAGTGGAAGATTCGACGGCACTTCTGTACAGCTCCGAAAGCTGCCGTTGTGCGGAAGGCAGGGCGCCTGAGTGGTGGGAGGAGTAGGAAGGCGGTAGAATGCGTAGATGCGGAAAAAGGAAACGGGGAGGGAATTCACGAAACGGAAGGCGCGGGCACTCCGCATCGCACGAGCGCTCGCGAAGCTTTTCCCCGATTCACACGTTTTTTTAAGCCATGGAAACCCGTGGGAGCTTCTGGTCGCGGTTATGCTCTCGGCGCAGTGCACGGATACACAGGTCAACAAAGTCACTGCGACGCTTTTCAAAAAATATCGGCGGCTTGACGATTATCTTCGAGTGTCCGCCAGCCGGCGGACCGCAGCGATTTTCGAGCGGGACATCCGCTCGACAGGTTTCTACAAGGTGAAGACGAAGAACGTGCTCGGTGCCGCAATGGCCATCGAGAAACGGTTTGGTGGGAGGGTGCCGAAGACGATGGAGGAATTGCTTGAATTGCCGGGCGTGGGCCGGAAAACGGCGAACATCGTGCTCTGGAACGCGTACCATATTCTCTCGGGTATCCCCGTGGACACGCATGTCCGGCGCCTCGCACAAGTCTATGGTCTCACGGACGAGGATGATCCGAATAAAATTGAAGAGGATCTAATGGTGCTTCTCCCGAAGCGGGAGTGGGGGAGGATAAGCTACCGCTTGATAGAGTACGGGCGGAGGTACTGCCCCGCCCGCCCCCACACCCACCGTGACTGCCCTTTGACGAAGATTAAGTAAGACACGGATGGGCCCAAGGATTTCGTGTTATGCGCGAAAATAAGGGGTGGGTGTGGGGGCACGGCGTCACGACCACGCAAAGTGCCCCCTTTCAGAGCGGTAAGCCGCGATATTTGCATTTTCTGTGCTCTTATGTTATAAGATATACAGCTTTGTTCTTTTCACAATAGAAGAAAGAAGGAGGTGAGTTGATTGGATCAAATTGAGAAACCAGATCTCATTGTCGCGTTTGGATTTTCGAAACATGGCGGCGCGAACGAAACCATTGCAACGATTGCGTCTTACAACTCGATCGTTTGTAGTGTCCCTGTTTTCACACAGCTTGATATAGCGCATGAGATGACGAGGCCCGGGATGGCTTGGCCGGTTGCGTGCGCTTATGAGGGGAACGGGTACCTTTCCACGCTCGGTTTCTGCAAACAGGTAAAAGATTTTTCCGACCATCGTAACCTCACCACCGTTCAGGTGGTTGCGGCTCCGATGCACCGATGGAGATGCGTGCGAGATCTCAAACGAGTTGGGCTTAGGGTAATTGAACCCCCCGACAAAGTCGTTATAAGTCCGGAGAACGAATGGTATTACTCTCGGGATCCGCAGGTGTGGGTTCGCAACGGATTCTTCTGGTGGATGCGCGAATCATGTATCCGCATCCTCCCGTGGTTCCTCTACAGTCGCATTGCGGGATGATTATTCCGCTCCGGTTTCTACCGGGGCGGATTTTTGTATTTGTATACTTATCTCTTACTTCGGTATACTTTCCCTATGTGGTTAGTCTACGCGCTTCTCTCCTCCGTCGCCGCCGCCGCGGTCGCTATTTTCGGGAAACTGGGGTTGAAGAACCTCGATTCGACCATGGCTACGACCATCCGCTCGATCATCATGGCGGTGTTTTTGGTCATTGTGAGCCTCCTCCTTAAAAAGTTCGAGGGGTTCTCGCTTGGGTCATTAAATACGAGGGAGTGGTGGCTCATCCTCGCGGCGGGCATCTCGGGCGCGCTCTCATGGCTCTTCTACTTTTTCGCGCTTAAGACCGGCCTCGCGACGCGCGTCGTCGCGATCGACCGGTTGAGCATCGTCTTCGTCATCATCCTCGCCGCCGTATTCTTGGGCGAATCGCTCGGATGGAAGACAGTGCTCGGCGCCCTCCTCATGGTGGGAGGGGCGATACTTATCACGCTTAAGTGAGACGGCAAAACAAGCGGAGGAATGGAGTATGGCACGGCAGGTGACGACCGAAATATTTGAGTCTCTCTACGCGCGTCTGAATCACGCCCAAAAGGAAGCGGTCGACGCGATCGAGGGGCCGGTCATGGTCGTGGCAGGGCCCGGCACGGGGAAGACGCAGGTGCTCACGCTCCGCATCGCGAACATCTTACGCCTCACGGACGTGGAGCCCAAAAACATCCTCGCGCTCACCTTCACCGAATCGGCGGCCATTTCCATGCGCCGGCGGCTTGCGGAGATCGTCGGGAGCCCCGCGTACTCGGTCGTCATCTCGACCTTCCACGGTTTCTGCAACGATATCATCAAGAACTATCCGGAAGAATTTCCCCGCATCGTTGGTTCCGAGCATATCACCGAGGTCGACCAGATCGCCGTCGTCGAGGACATCCTTCGCGGCGCGGCGCTTGTGGAACTGAAGCCCTTCGGCGACCCGTTTTACTACCTCCGTTCGATCGCGGCCCGGATTAACACCCTGAAGCGCGAGGGGGTGGATGCGGGGCGATTCCAGGAAATCGTGAAAGAAGAACGGAAGGCGTTCGATGCGTTGCCGGAGAAGCTGCACGGAAAAGGCGCGCACGCGGGCAACATGAAGGGGGAGTTCCGGCGGCTCCTCCGTAAGATCGAGAAAAACCGGGAGCTCGCCCTCGTGTACGCCGAGTATGAGCGGCGGCTCGCAGAGAGCCGGCGGTACGACTACAACGACATGATCATGGAGGTCTTGCGGGCGCTCGAGCGGAACGAGAACCTCCTCCTCGCGTTCCAGGAGCAGCACCAGTACCTTCTTGTAGACGAGCATCAGGACACGAACAACGCGCAGAACCGCATCATGGAGCTTCTGGCGAGTTTCCACGAGAATCCGAACCTTTTCATCGTCGGCGACGAGAAACAGGCAATCTTCCGCT
>CAYHFV010000054.1:2992-5237 GCA_964356055.1 uncultured Candidatus Saccharibacteria bacterium | reverse complement strand
GACCTCGTCGTGCACCTTCGACGGAAATGCCTGCTACACGGGGTACGCGACCTTCACGGTGCAGGCGAGCGATACGTGCGATGGGGGCACCGACACCTCCGCGAACGTCTCGACGACGATTCCCGTGTGGTATGTCGCCGACCCAACCGACTCGAGTTCAACCTTTTCCGCAGATTGGTGGGCAGGGTATGTGAAGGCAATCGACTTCTCAAATGCATCGTCCGCGGCGACTTCCGTGACCGCAGTTGAATTGAACACGCTCACGGGGCTCACCGTCACTGCGGCGATCGGCTACGGCACCCTCTCCTCCGGCCAGGACACCGGCAGCACGAACCAGACCGCCACGACGACGAACACCGGCAACTCGAAGATCGACATCGAGTTCTCCGGCACCGACATGTCGTCCTCCGCGCTCACGATCGCGGCGACGAACCAGCGATACGGAACCTCGACCGCAGCCTACGGCTCGCTTTCCTATCAGCTCACAAACACCGGTACCTGGCGCAATATCAATGTCTACGATGCGACGGTGACGACCACGCCGAGCACCTCCTCGACGTACTGGGGGATCGTAGCGCCGACCGGTACCACCGCCGCCGCCTACACCGGGACGAACACGTTCACCGCAGTGTGGTCTAACTAGTGCCGGATCCCCGCCGGGAACCGCCGCTCTGCGGGATTGCGATTTACACAACCTCGCTGCGCTCGGGTAAGTCGGGGACCCATTCTCCGTCTTTTCACCGCGGGTTTGTTCGCGAGCCTGCGGTTGTGGTATTATAGGAGGGTTCCCATGAGACGACTACCCGGACTCCTTCTTCTCGGAGGACTTACGTCACTCCTCCTTGTGTTGCCCGGCGTGGCGGGCGCGTTCGGCGTCTCGCCGCCCTTTGTGAATGTGCACACGCTCTTGCGCGGCTCGCGCTACGAAGCGACCGTTTTTTTGGTGCAGGGAAGGCCGGAGAGTGACCGACGCGTCCGCGCCATTTTTGACGTTCCCGAGAAGGCGCGCTCGTGGTTCTCGACCGACCAGGCGTCCGAGGAGTTCACGATCCCGCAGGGGGTGCAGCAGTTTCCGCTTAAAATCCGCATTCGGGTGCCGGAAAGCGCAGAAAATGGCGTCTACAACGGCTATCTTCGCGTCACGACGATCCCGTCAGAAACGGGCGGGACGGTCTCGATCGCCGAGGGCGTCCGCATCGATCTAAATCTCACCGTCGGCGAGGGGGTGGTGCAGAGTTTTACGATACGGAAGGTGGACATCTTGGACATTCGCGAGGGGGATGACCCGCAGGTGATCGTCACGATGGAGAACACGGGAAACGTGCCGGTCAAGGCCGACCGGGCCACCTTCGACCTCTCGGACAAGTACAACCAGGTCCGCCTCGGGTTCGCGCAGGTCGAGGATTTCCCCGAGGTCCCCGCCTTCGAAACGAAGACCTTCACGCTCGAGTTTCCGATCAATCTGAAGCTGGGGCTCGGCGAGTACTGGGGGAGCGTGCAACTCTTCCGCGGCCAGGCGGTAGTCGCCGAACTCAAAACCGTCTTCAACGTTATCGAGCGGAAGATTGAGTATGCGCTCTACGGCGGCGTGGCGCTCGGAGTACTCGTTCTCATTGTCGGGGCGAACATTGCCCGCCGGCGATTCAAGGCGCGGAATTGACCCTCCGACCCATCCCGGCGCGGAGCACTGCATCCTGCGCTCATGATTTGGAACAGACTGACCGCGTGGACGACCGTCTTTCTCTCTCTCGCGCTCATTTCGGGGAGCGTGCTTTTTTCCGCGCTCGCTGACGTTGCCACCACCTCGCTTACGGTGGGGGTCGCGCAATGCTCGGACGGCCTCGATAACGACGGCGACGGTCTCATCGACTACCCTGCGGATCCCGACTGCTCGTCCGCGGTCGACGACGACGAATCGGCATCGTCATCGGGTCCTCCGCCCGGCGGCGGGAGCAAATGGTACGGGGACGGCGCGACTACGACCGCAACGTCCGGTCAGATCATTATCGGTCCCGGGCTCTTCCCGCCGCCTCCGCCGCCGGAGACGCTCCCCGGACAGATTCTCCGGCTCTGCGATTTCAACGGAGACAACCGGTGCGACCTCAGCGACCTTTCCATTCTCCTCTACTACCAGTACCTGCCGCAGATGATTCCCGCCGCCGCGCGGTACGATCTCACGAGCGACGGCGTGATCGACATGGCGGATATCTCCATTCTTCTTTACTACTGGGGATGAATCCCGTTA
>CAYHFV010000054.1:0-2892 GCA_964356055.1 uncultured Candidatus Saccharibacteria bacterium | reverse complement strand
GAAGTTTCTCTTCGTATCCAATGCATACCTCTCACAAACCTACCGATACAGGTACTTGCGCTGGAGTGTCCTCTCACGTCGCACTTCTAACGGGATGAATCCCGTTAGAAGTTTCTCTTCGTATCCAATGCATACCTCTCACAAACCTACCGATACAGGTACCTGCGCTGGAGTGTCCTCTCACGTCGCACTTCTAACGGGATGAATGCGAACCTACCACATACTATGTACACGGTGCAGCGTCTCGCGGTTTTTAGTTCCATCTCACTCTTCGCATTTTTCGGTGGGGCTGTAGCGGCACGTGCGGCGGGTCCCGAACTCCATTTCAGGACGAGCGGCGCGTCACTCACGCCGGGGTCCGAATTCACCGTCGCCGCTTTCGTGAGCACCACGGAACCCACGAACGCCTACGACGTCGAGATCGGCTACTCGGCCCAGACGCTCGAGCTCGTCGACGTGAGCATCGCCGATTCCGTCATCGACATTTGGCGCGGCGGCCCCGAGACGCTCGAGGTCGGCATTGTCCGCGTCCGCGGCGGGTCGCTCAGGCCGTTTTCTGGCCGTGCGGGTGAGCTCGTCAAGCTCGATTTCCGCGTCCGGCCTGCGGTTTCGGGGACCCTCCAGTGGTCGTTCCGCCGCACCGACCTTTATGCGGCGGACGGGAAGGGGACCCTTCGGAGCGCCTCTTGGGAGCCGCTCGTGCTCCCTATTCAGATGGAGGGCGTCCCGGCGCGCATTGCCCGCGAGACGGACACGGCCCCCCCGACCTTCATCTCCGTCTCCGCCGTAGAAAACCCCCTCGACGATTCGTGGTTTGCCATCTGGCTCGCCCGCGACGAGGTGACCGGCGTGCGGAGCGCGCACCTTCGCCTCCGGCGATGGTTCTTCTGGGAACCGTGGCAGCACGCCGTAAATCCCGTCCGCCTCCCGTCCGGCGTCTGGATGTTCGAGGTTCGGGTGACCGATGGGGCGGGCAACAGCGCGTACCAGACCGTGGTGCTCACCCGCGCGCTCGCGACGCGGGCGGCGGGCAGCATCCTCGCCGCGGCGGTTCTGCTCTCGGTCGCCCTCTGGTTCCGCGCTCGACGCCGTAGAGGAAGTGGGGTGATATAATGAAAAGTAACGCTATGAATCGCCGGCGATTATTATTCGTTCTCGCGTCCGCACTTGTCGTGGGTGCCCTGCCATTCCTCGCGCGCGCCGCGACGCTCTCTGTCGGGCCCTCGTCGGGGTCCTACGAGGTCGGAAGCACGTTCGAGGTGAGTGTGTTTTTGAACACGCAGGGGCAGTCGGTTAACCTGGTTGACTTTGCTATTATTTACCCGCCGGATCGGCTCCAAATCGTCACCCCCTCTACTGGCAATTCGATCATTGGGATCTGGACGGCGCAGCCGAAGTTGAACAACCTCGAGGGTCGCGCCGAGTTTCAGGGAGGAATCCCCGGCGGGGTGAACGTCTCGAAAGGGCTTGTGACCTCACTCACCTTCCGGGTGAAATCGGTGGGGACGGCGCTCGTGCGTTTCGGCGACAGTTCACGCGTGCTCTTGAATGACGGGAAGGCAACCGATGCCCTGACTGAGACCGCGAGCGGGTACTACCAGCTCGCGCTCCCGCCGCCTGCCGGGCCCATCGTCATTTCAGAAACGCACCCCCTCCAATCGATCTGGTACGCGAACCCCAACGTGACGCTCGCGTGGGACTCGGACCCGGGCGTCGAGGGGTACAGCTACGTCTTGAACGACGAGCCCGCCGACGTCGTCGACGACATTTCGGAGGGAACCAAGAACTCGATCGTCTACCGCGGCGTTGCCGACGGGACGCACTACTTCCACCTCAAAGCGCTCCGCGATGAGACGTGGGGCGGGACGACGCACTTCGCCGTTCGCGTCGATGCGACCCCGCCCGCGTCATTTCCGATCGAGGTGGCGCCAGGCGCGCGGACGGTCCGCCGCCAGCCGGTCATCCAATTTTCGACGACCGATTTCCACTCCGGGATTGACCACTATGAGCTAAAAATCGTCCCGCTCGCGCCGGAAAACACCGCGAAGGCCATCACCAAATTCGGTTCCGGGGATGAGGCGATCTTCGTTGAGGCGCAGAGCCCCTACCTCACCCCCGCGCTCGATCTTGGTACCTACGATGCCATCGTGCGCGCCTACGACCGCGCGGGGAATTACCGCGAGGTCATCCGGAAGCTCACGATCGTGAATCAGATTTTCCAGGTGGTGGCGGGGCGCGGCCTCGTGATCGGGAGCCAGCTCACCCTCCCCTGGAACGCGGTGTGGGCGATCGCGGCGGTGCTCATCGCGTTCCTCGCGGTGCTCGGCTGGCGGACGCGGGTGCGGCACCGCGCAATCGACGCGCGCCGCGCAGCGAGCGAACTCCCGCCGAATGTCCGCTCCCAGCTCGATGAGCTGAAGCGGTTCCGAGAGAAGTACGGAACGACGCTCGCGCTCCTCTTCGCGCTCGGCCTCTCTTTTGCGCTCTCCGCGCCGGTCCGCGCCGCCGGGGAGCAGGGCGCGCTTATCTCCCCGCCGCTCGTGACGACGGTATCGCGCGACATCTCGAATGAGGAGATCTTCTACGTCGGCGGGCGCACCGACGCGCCGCAGACGGACGTGGTGCTCTACCTCCAGGACCTCCGCACCGGCGAGGCGTCGAGTTTCCGGGTGGTTTCGGACAAGCGCGGCGAGTGGTTCTACCGCCACCACACGTTCCTTCCCTCGGGGAGCTACCTTCTCTGGGCGCAGGCGCGCATGGGAGCCGAGCAGAGCCCGCCCTCGCCGCAAGTGCAGTTCGCGGTCGAGCGCACCGCGTTCCAGTTCGGATCGACGCGGCTCTCGTTCGAAACGCTCGACCGTTTAATCATAATCGTGCTCGCGGTCGTACTCG
>CAYHFV010000053.1:0-5372 GCA_964356055.1 uncultured Candidatus Saccharibacteria bacterium | reverse complement strand
GCGGGGGGGGGGCGGCGCGCCCCCGGGGCTTAACCCGCCCCCGCAGCGTCATCTCTGCGGTCTCGCACGGGGCGGGCGGCGCGACCGCGCGCGACCTCGCCCGGGACGGGGTGGACGTGGCGGAGCTCCCGGTGACCGGCGAGGGGGTCCTCGACCTCAGCGCACTCGACCGGGCGCTCGACGATCGGACAACCGTTGTCTCGATCATGCACGTGAATAACGAATTGGGGACCGTGGAGCCCCTTGCCGCGATTGGAGAACGAGTGCGGGCGTTCCGCGGGAACCGGCCGTTCCCCCTTTTCCATTCGGACGCGGCGCAGTCGCTCGCACACCTGCCGCTCGACGTCCATGCGATCAACCTCGACTGCGCGACCTGCTCGGGGTACAAGCTCGCAGGCCCCAAGGGTATTGGTGTGTTGTTTATTTCGGAGCGGTGTGAGAAGGAACGCCTCGTGCTCCCGCAGGTCACGGGCGGCACGCACGAATTCGGCCTCCGAGCGGGAACGCCCGCGGTTGCTCTCGCAATCGGCATGGCGGTCGCCCTCGACCGCTCGGCCGCGCGCCGCGAAGCGGAGGTCGCGCGGCTGGACAAACTCGCCGCCCACTTCGTCCGCGAACTCACCGAGGAGGTTCCCGGCGTGCGAGTGAATGGCATCCCCCTTCCGGAATCGCGCCCCTGCCTGTCGGCAGGCAGGCTCCCGACTGTCTGGAACGTCGCGTTCCCCGGCCACTGCGCGAAGGACCTCCTGGTTCGGCTCGATATGGCGGGCGTCGCGGCATCGGCGGGGTCGGCGTGCGCCTCGCGATCGTCGCAGGTGTCGCACGTGCTCCGCGCGATCGGCCTCCCCGCCGACCGCGCGAAGAACTCCGTCCGCTTCAGCTTCGGGTACCGCACCACGGAGGAGGAGGTCGCCGAGGCGGTGCGGCGGATCGCCGTGGCGATCAGAGCGGCATAGAGTGCGCCTGCCGTCACACACGCGCCGTCCCGTTCGTTGTTTGTACCGAATACGCTATACTGTCCCTATGAACACTGAACGCGTGAGTTGGTTGAAGCAGGCCGCGGCGACGGTCGCCCTCCTCGCGGTCGCGTACGCCGTCGTGGTCTACGCGGGCGCCTACGCGCGGTCCGCGGAGCCGTCGAACTTCCGGAGTTTCTCGGTCACCGCCGAGGGGAGAGCGATCGGCGTCCCCGACGTGGCGAAGTTCACGTTCAGCGTGGTCACCGAGGGTGGCACGGACCTCGCCGCGCTCCAGGCGCAGAACACCGAAAAAGTGAACGCAGCCATCGCCTACCTGAAATCGAAGAGTATTGACGCGAAGGACATCAAAACCTCGCAGTACTCGGTTTCTCCGCGCTACCAGTACTACGACTGCTCGCGCCTCTACGGTGGCGCGACCCCCTGTCCGCCGCCCGAGATTGTCGGGTACACCGTGACCCAGTCAGTCTCCGTCAAAGTCCGTGATTTCACGATTGCCGGGGATGTCCTCTCGGGCGTGGTCGCAAGCGGCGCGAACTCTGTCTCGGAGCTCCAGTTTGCCGTTGACGACCCGACTGCGCTCCAGGATGCGGCGCGGGAAGAGGCGATCGGAAAAGCGAGAGTGAGAGCATACGCCGTCGCCTCCGCCGGCGGTTTCTCGGTTGGTCGGCTTCTCGGGATCGAGGAGAGCGGCTCGCGGCCGGTCTACCCGATGTATATGGAGTCGGCGGCGTACGGCAAAGGCGGCGGTCCTGATACGGCGCCCTCTCCCGCGATTGAACCTGGTTCGGAGGATGTGACTGTCGCGGTCACGCTTCGGTACGAGATTCGGTGAGTTCAAAATGCAAAGTTGGAACACTTTTCTGACTTTACATTGTCATTTTTAACTTTGAGATTTACATTTTAATTTTTTCCCATGCCTCAGAAAACACTCGGTACCCTCATCGCGGTTGCGCTCGTGGGAGGCGTTCTCGGTTCACTGTTTGTCTCGCCGCCCGCGCAGGCGAACCTGTGGGATTCCATACTCGACTTTCTCCGACCGCCGCCCGCGGGCGTCGTTCCGCCTCCCTCGGATAAGGTGACGGCGCCGCAAGAGCCGCCGCGCGAAGAATCTCCGGCACCCGCCCCCGTTCCCGCGTACGCGCCCTCCGTTGACTACGAACAGGCGGTCGTGCGCGCCGTGGAGCGCGCGACGCCGTCCGTCGTTTCCATCGTCATCTCGAAGGATGTGCCGATTATCGAGCAGTGTCCCTACGATCCCTTCTCTGATGTTCCGCCGGAGTTCCGCGAGTTTTTCGGCGGGGGATTTGGAGGGTTCACGGAGCCGTGCGAGCGGGGGACGCGGCGGCAGCAGGTGGGCGGCGGGAGCGGGTTCATCGTCTCCACGGACGGCCTTGTGGTGACCAATAAGCACGTCGTCTCCGATGCGAAGGCGGACTACACCGTGTTCTTGAACGACGGGACGAAGTACCCGGCGACGGTCGTCGCGCGGGACTCGTTCCAAGACCTGGCGCTTTTGAAGATTGACGCGACGGGCCTCATGCCGGTCGTGCTCGGGAACTCCGACAGCCTGAAGCTTGGCCAGACCGCGATTGCAATCGGCTACTCCTTGGGCGAGTTCCGCAACACCGTCTCGGTCGGCGTGATTTCGGGGCTCGCGCGAACGATCACCGCGTCCGGCGCCTCGTACGGCTCGGAAACCTTGCAGGGGGTGATCCAGACGGACGCGGCGATCAATCCGGGCAACTCCGGCGGTCCGCTCCTCAACTTGAAAGGCGAGGTGGTTGGCATCAACGTCGCGGTCGCCTCCGGCGCCGAAAACATTGGGTTCGCGATCCCCGTGAAC
Source organism: uncultured Candidatus Saccharibacteria bacterium (assembly GCA_964356055.1). GTDB lineage: Bacteria > Patescibacteriota > Minisyncoccia > UBA6257 > GWB1-50-10 > JAUSKB01. The sequence continues at coordinate 2,549 of CAYHFV010000053.1, read as the reverse complement.
CAGGTGAAGCGCTCCATCGAATCGGTGAAGCGGACCGGCACCATCCAGACGCCCTACATCGGCGTACGGTACCTCATGTTGAGCGACAATATTGCGAAGGAGCAGAAACTTCCGGCGACGCAGGGCGCGCTCGTGCGTGGGACCGCTGACGGCCCCGGGGTGATTCCCGACTCGCCCGCCGAGAAATCGGGCATCCAGGCGGAGGATGTTGTGACTGCGATGAACGGCGAGGCGCTCACCGAGGAGAATCCACTCTCCGTCGTGATACGGAAATACAACGTGGGCGACACGGTGACGCTCACCGTCGTCCGCGGTTCCACGACGCTTACCCTCCCGCTCACGCTCGGGGAGCGGCCGACGGAGTAGCGCAGGAAGTAGCTCCGACGCCCCGCTTTACGGAGGTCGGAGCCCCGACCCCCCGTGTGGAGTCGGGAGAGCTAGAGGTTAGCGGCGAAGCGAGATTTGACAAATAGCACAGGAATGTGCTATATTGTTTTCAGTTCGAATCGTATTGTTTAACAATTTTATGAAGGAGAAACGACTTGAATTCACACGCGATCGGATTTGATAATGCCCAAGTTGTCGTGGCCGAACTCGGTGGAACAGTTACCAAATTCCTTGCTCACGGAGCGAATATCCTTTTTCCATGGCAGGTTCGAGGCGATAAGGTTCGTGGCGGGTGCCCCCTGTGTGTCCCTTGGTTCGGCACATCGCTACGCGGCGAGAAGAAGCATGGCTACCTCAGAGACTCATTGCCATGCGAGAGATTGCTGACGCCGGTGGGAACGCAACTCGATTTCTTTCTCCCCGGAACTGACCGATACCCGTGGTCGCTCCATTGTTACACGAGAAGTATGGTATTTCAGAGCGGAGTGGTCCCCGAGTTTGAAATCAGTTTGGGAATTCGTCGCATGAAAGATCGAATACCTGGGTTAGCGCCCGTTCTTCCGGCATTCCATCCGTACTTTTCTTGCGGGAATGCGAATACAGTGGAGGTAGTTGTCGGGGGGAAGACTTTTCGGGGTTTTGCGAAGGAATCGCGAACCGTTCCGCTCGACGGAGAAAAGAATGTGTTTATTCGAATGCCGGGCCGTGTCATTGAAATGGAACTGCTTGGGGCATTCAGTGGCGGCAGCTATAATTCACAGATCGTTCTCTGGAGTGATTCACCCAACGAGTATGTGTGCGTGGAGCCGATTTTGGAAGAAAAACGACTCTTTGACACAGCTCGAGGTCGCCACCTCGATGAAGGAGAGCGGATGGAGGAACTAGCAGTTCGATTCAAGGTTCTAAAGTAGCATGAAAGCGCACGACCTATTTGGTACGGCGCTTTTTGTTTCTGGAGGTCATACGGAAATGAACCGGAGAATTAGCACTCGGCCTCCAGGTTTGCTATTTTTGATTCAGTGCGCTAGATTTCGTATACTAAATAAGCAGAACCAACGACGAACGACCAACAATAAACAACGCAACGAACGATACAAGATGCTCCGCAGTTCCCCGTTGTCGGTTGTGGGTTGTCGGTTGTGAGTCGACTACGATGCCTAACTTCCACCGGTTCACCATCAAAGCCCAGGAGGCGCTCCAGAGCGCGCAGGAGATGGTCGCGCGGATGAATCACGGCGAGCTCAAAGCCTTCCACCTCCTCTCCTCGCTCCTTGCCGACGAGCAGACGCTCGTGCGCCCGATGCTCCTGCGCCTGAACGTGAATCTCGTGGCACTCGAGGAGGACCTCGACCGCGCGGTCGGCGGACTCCCCAAGACGGTGACCACGAGCGGGAACGTGAACCAGCTCTACCTCTCCCAGGAACTCATGAAGATTTTGGACCACGCGGGCGAGATCGCGGCGCGGCAGCGCGACGAGTTCATCTCCTGCGAACATTTTCTCCTCTCGCTCGTTGATATTCCGTCGCAGGCGCAGGAGCTTCTCTTGAGGTTCGGGGTACGCCGTGAAGCGCTCGTTCGCGTTCTGGCGCAGCTCCGCGGCTCGGCCCGGGTGACCGACGAAACGCCCGAATCGAAGTTCCAGGTGCTCGACAAGTACGCGGTGAACCTTACCGAAAAGGCACACGAGGGGAAGCTCGACCCGGTGATTGGCCGCGAGGAGGAGCTCCGGCGCCTCATGCAAATCCTTTCCCGCCGGACGAAGAATAACCCCGTCCTGATCGGGGAGCCGGGCGTGGGGAAAACCGCCATCGTGGAGGGACTCGCCCAGCGGATCATCTCGGGCGACGTTCCCGAATCGCTCAAGGGGCGTGAGATTATCATGCTTGACCTCGGGGCATTGATCGCCGGGACGAAGTTCCGCGGCGAGTTCGAGGACCGCTTGAAGGCGTTCTTAAAAGAGGTCCAGCAGTCGGCGGGAAAGCTCCTCCTTTTCATCGACGAGATCCACATGATTGTGGGCGCGGGCGCCGCCGAGGGTGCCATCGACGCGTCGAACCTCTTAAAGCCCGCGCTCGCCCGGGGCGAGCTCCACGCGATCGGCGCGACGACGCTCAAGGAATACCAGAAGCACATTGAAAAGGATGCGGCGCTCGAGCGGCGGT
>CAYHFV010000052.1:0-5551 GCA_964356055.1 uncultured Candidatus Saccharibacteria bacterium | reverse complement strand
TGGGGATCGAAGGAGCTAGCGCGGGTATCAAATTGGCGAAGAAGGCGGGCGCAAAAACCCAGGCGTGGGCGAAGACGCGGGCGGGTTCTGCGGGCCGTCGGCTCGCGACCGCGGGCGCCGCGGGGCACCCCGAGAGCAAGTCGTACCTCGAACGCCTTTCGGAAACCAAGTTCGGGAAAGCAGTCGGACGGATACCGCTCGTCGGCCGCGGGGTAACCGGCATATCTGGTATCGCGGAGCGCTCAAAGCAGACGATGCGGAAGCAGTCCGAGGAAGCACAGAAGAAATACAAAGATCGGAGCGATGCATCTCTCGAAGCGCGGTCAAAACAGCTGCACACCATGAAGGGGTTGGCCTCGGTGACCGAACGTGCGGCGGTGGACCGCGAGCTCGCGAGACGCGGCAAACTCACTAAGGCGCAGCAAGCAACCGCGGTTGCTGACGCCCGAAGGACCGGCACCGGCGAGGCGCTCCTGGCACACATCCCAACCCTCGCGATGGATTTTGCAAGCAAAGAGGACCTGAAGAAAACGCAACGGCTGGACCCCAAGACAGGCCTAAGGCGCGACGAGACCGACGCCGAGGTCAGGCGCCGCATCATCGGTAAAGCGGTCCGCGAGCACGTGAAGGACCCCACCACACTCAGCAAACAGGACCTCAGCGATTCTGACGTCATCGAAAGCATGAGCAGCGGGCAGCTCTCGAGACTTTCCGACGTCGAGCTCGAGCGGAAGGTGACCGTCAAGACGGTTCTCGAGAGTCGGATCGTGGACGCGAGCGGCAACAATGTCCTGACCGACATCATCCAGTACCGGAAGCGCATCGACGACCTCCAGAGCGACCTCGACAAGGCCAAGGACCTCGGCGACGTTACCGAAATCAGAACGGCCTTGAGCCGGCTCGATACCGCCAAAGATGATCTGAAGAACACCATGGATTCGATGGATGAGCGCGCGAAGGCGGTCTTGCGGAACCGCGACCTACTCGCCGACAACCTCGCCTGGCAGGACACCTTCCCCGAGGGGAGCGGAAAACCGAAGAAACCGTAGCGTATGGCACTCACCTTCAGAGACATTCCTGACTTCCTCCGGCGCCACTTTTCCTCCGAGGAGATGGCGACGATGATCCGCTCAATCGCCGAGCGCGCCGAAATTGCGACCGCCGGCACGCTCGCCCGGACGCTCCTCCGTCTCCTCACCAAAGACGTCGACGCACATGGGTTCGTGACGGCGCTCACCGAGGGAGCGGGTCTAAGCGATGCGCGGGCCCGCGCGGTCGCCCGCGAGCTCAAGGAGAAGGTGCTCGAGCCGGTCCGGAGCGCGCTCATGAGCTGGGACATCGACATCTCCGCGATCAATGTCCTCAACGCGCCCGCACTCGAGTCGTTCTACACCGCGGAGAAGCGCGGGCCGGAGCCATCGGTGCCCGCCTCCCGCTCCGCCCTCGTCCCGCCGGTCCCCGTCCGCGCCGTTCCCGTTGACGCCGCCGGAAGCGCGCGCCCCGGACCCGCAAAAACGGCTCCTCCCATTGCCTCGACGCCTCCGGGAGGCGCGCAACCGCTCATCATTCATGAGCAGAAGGCGGTCCAGGGGCTCGGCGGCGAACCGATCAAGAAATTCTCGCTTCCCTTCTCATTCGGAAAAACGAAGCCGCCGACGCTTCCCGCGCCGCCACCGCGTGCGGAGGTCGAGGTGCCCCGCGCTCCGGGACCGGCAATCCCCGAAAAACCGCGCGTCGTGCACTTCACCGGTGGGTCCACGCCGGTCTCGCCCGGAACGCGCGGCGGTGAAACGATCAACCTCGACACCTTCGAGCTCGTAAAGCGCAGCCAGGTGACCCCTCCGCCAGCCGGCGGACCACCATCGGGCAGACTCGCGCCGAAACCCCCCGCTCCACGCGCAACCTTCACGCCACGACCTTTTCCACCGACGCCGCGACCGCCCGTTTCGCTGGAGCGCGAGCGAGGCGAGCCGGCACCGCCCGCAATCCCTTCGCAGTCCCCACGCCCGCCGGAGGCGGGATCGGAACCCCAACCGGAGGCACCGGGACCGAAAATCAACGGGAACACCATCGATTTGCGCAACCAGCAACCTCCTAAACTCTAGCTCCTGACTCCTCGTTCCTACTCAATGAATCCCGTTAGAGATGACTCACGTATGTTCTATGTGTATGTCATCGAGAATAGAGATAAACGATGGTACACTGGGTACACCAATGACTTACGGAAACGCTTTAACCAGCATAACACCAGGAAATCGAAGTACACCTCGTATCGAGGACCGTACAAATTGATTTACTACGAAGCATGTGTAAACAAGGACGATGCAAGGTCGAGGGAGAGGTATCTCAAATCCGGAATGGGTAAACGCTACCTCAAGAACAGGTTAAAGCGTTTCCTATCTCTAACGGAATGAATCCCGTTAGAGATTACCCACGTATGTTTTTTCTTATCCAGCATAAAACAAACAGAGCAGTCGGCATTGAAGTCGCGCCGACATTTGTACGTCCCGCAGGGCGGGACTATCTCTAACGGGATGAACTTCCAGGTTCCCCAATTCATCGAGGAGAAGCCGAAGATCTTCTGGTTTTTGACGCTTCCCCAATTCATTTATCTCGCGGTGGGCGGCGCCGCGAGCTTTGTCGTATTTCACCTCTTCAACACGTTCGTCGCCTTCTTCCTCATTCTCTTCATCACCATGCTCTCGGTCGCCCTCGCGTTCGGCAAAGTGAACGGCATGAGCATGCCGGCAATCATGAGCGCGGCGCTCTCGTTCCTCTGGAAACCGCGGACCTATGCGTGGCGGCGGGACCTCCCCGGGGCAACGGCTGACGCTCCTTCGCTCGATCGGATCCAAGCGCTCCGGAACACGATGGGCATCCAAGAACGCCTGAAGTCCATCGCGCTTTCGGTGACCACGGGAAAATTCCTCCAGCGCTTCGCGGGGCAGCGCGCGCCGACAAGCGAGGGGAAGGAGCGCTTCCAGGTGGTCACCTACCTCACCGGCGAGAAGAAGGTCGCAAAACGCATCGATTATAGATAGGTAACTCGTTACCCATTTCCCATTACTCATTACTCGTATGCCTGAACCAACCCTTCCCACCCAGCAATTCGTCGCCGTAAAAGAGATCCGCGACGGCGTGGTCCACCTCAAGGGAGGGGGGCTCCGCCAGGTGCTCATGGTGAGCGGCGTGAACTTCGACCTGAAATCGGAGAACGAACAAGAGCTTATTCTGAACGTCTTCCAGAATTTCTTGAACTCGCTCGACTTTCCAGTTCAATTTTTCATCCACTCACGGAAGGTGAATATCGAAAACTACCTGGAGCGGCTCCGGGAGCGGCAGGAGCTCGAAGAGAACGAGCTCCTGAAGATCCAAATCGCCGAGTACATTGAATTCGTGAAGTCGTTTGTCCACGAGAACGCGATCATTTCGAAGGCGTTCTTCGCGGTCGTTCCGTACGAAGCCCCCGGCGCAGAGAAGGCGACTCGAGGCCTCTTCACTGTTTTCAAAGCGACGACGCCGACCAAGGAGGAGAACACCGAGGAACAGCTGAAACAGCTGAACCAGCGGGTAACCCAGGTCATTAACGGGCTCTCGGCAAACGGCCTCCGCGCGGTGCCACTCGAAGACGGGGAGCTCGTCGAACTCTTCTACAATCTCTACAATCCGCAGCTCGTCGAAAGGCGCGGCGTCGACATCGCGAAGGACACGAAGCGCGGCGCGGGGGCGGCGCACAACGCTCACCACCCACCGAAACCATGACCGATCTCCCCGAACCGTACCAGCCGTCGCCCGAAGACATCCAAAACATCGTTGCCCCCGCGGGCATCGAGACGAGTTCGAGCTACCTGAAACTGGGCGAGTATTTCGTAAAGACGTTCTTCATTTTCACCTACCCGCGCTACGTGGCAAGCGCCTGGTTTTCGCCGATCATCAACATGGCGGAGATGATGGACATCTCGATCTTCATCCATCCCATGGACACCTCGCTCGCCCTAAAAAACCTTCGCAAGAAGGTGACGCAGATGGAGGCGGAGCTCGCCGAACGCGAAGAGAAGGGGCTCATCCGCGACCCGGCGCTCGAAACCGGATACCAGGACATCGAGAAGCTCCGCGACGCGCTCCTCCAGGCGCGGGAGAAGCTTTTCCGCGTGGGCGTGTACCTTTCCGTCTACGGCAAGAGCCTCGACGACCTCGAGCGGCTGGGGCAGCTCGTCGAGACGGCGCTCGAAGCGAAGCTGGTGTACATAAAGCCGGCGCTTTTCCGGCAGCTCGAGGGCCTCGAATCGGTCCTCCCCCTCTGCCGCGACCGGCTTCAGGTGCACACGCCCTTGAACTCCGGTCCCACCTCATCGCTCTTCCCCTTCATCTCGCCGGACCTTACCTCGGATACCGGCGTCCTCCACGGCGTGAACCTCCACAACCAGTCGCTCATCATCTTCGACCGCTTCTCGCTCGAGAACGCGAACCAGGTGGTGTTCGCCAAATCAGGGGCGGGGAAATCGTACGCGACGAAGCTTCAGATCATCCGCTCGCTCATGATGGGCGTGAACGTCATCGTGATCGACCCCGAGAACGAGTACCAGAACCTCGCGAACGCGATCGGGGGGAGCTACTTTAAAATCTCGCTCACCTCGCCGAACCACGTGAACCCCTTCGACATTCCGCTCATGCCTGAAGGTGAGGAGCCCGCGGACATTTTCAAGTCGCACGTCCTAAACCTCACCGGGCTCCTGAAGCTCATGCTCGGCGCAATCTCGCCGGAAGAGGACTCCCTCCTCGACCGGGCAGTCACGGAAACCTACGCCTCGCGTGACATCACCGCGCAGAACTTCGGAAACATCGGGGAACTGAACCCGCCGCTCCTCGAAGACCTCCAAGTCATCTTGGGGAACACCAAGGGCGGGCAGAATCTCGCGGCTCGGCTCGAGAAATACACGCACGGGTCGTACGCGGGATTCATGAACGCCCCGACGAACGTCGATATCAAAAACCGGCTCATCGTCTTCTCAATCCGCGACCTCGAGGAGGAGCTCCGGCCGGTCGCCATGTACATCGTCTTGAACTTCGTCTGGAATCTCATCCGCTCCGAGCTCCGCCAGCGCATCCTCGTCATCGACGAGGCGTGGTGGATGATGAAGTACAAGGATTCCGCCTCGTTCCTTTTCGGGCTCGTGAAGCGCGCGCGCAAGTACTACTTCGGTATCACGACGATCACCCAGGACGTTGATGACTTCCTCCGATCGGAGTACGGCCGCCCCATTGTCACGAACTCCTCCATTCAGCTTTTAATGAAACAGTCGCCAACCTCGATCGAGGAGGTCGGGCGGGCGTTCGATCTCACCGAGGGGGAGAAGGCGCTCCTCCTCGAGGCGGGGGTGGGCGAGGGGCTTTTCTTCGCGGGGATGAAGCACGTCGCCATCAGGACCATCGCCTCTTACACCGAGGACCAGATCATCACGACGGACCCCGAGCAGCTCCTCGAGGCGAAAGGGCTGCAGCACCCACGCGCATAGCGCGTTTACACCCTTATGGAAAACGAACATAATAA
>CAYHFV010000051.1:0-5647 GCA_964356055.1 uncultured Candidatus Saccharibacteria bacterium | reverse complement strand
CGGCTCGCCGCAGGCGAGGAACCCTACTGGGGGCTCGCGGTCGCATTCACCGAGCACCAGCAGTACCGACTCCTCACCCGTTCTGCTTATAAACGGTTCGCAGGCGTCTCGCGGTACGCGCCCATCGCGGAGACGTACCGCTCGATTGACGCCGCCCTGCCGGATGCCGATTTTCTCACCCGCGCCACCTATATCGACATCAAGCACCGCCTTCCTGAATTTCTGCTCGCCCGCGCGGACCGGATGATGATGGCGCACTCGGTCGAGGGGCGCGTCCCCTTTCTCGACCACCGGTTGGTCGAGCTCGCGCTCCGCATTCCCGCGGCACTGAAGCTGAAAAACAACGAATTGAAATACGTCCTGAAGCGCGCCGTCCGCGGCATCATCCCGAAGGAGATCATCGAGCGGAGAAAGCAGGGATTCGGCACGCCGCTCGCGGAGTGGCTCCGGAGCGATTCGCCCATCGCGGATGAGCTTGTGGGGACCATCAGAAAATCGCGGTTCGCCGAACGGGGCGTGCTCGACCGCGACGCGGTGGAACGCCTCATTCACGAGCACCAGCGCGGTCGTGCGGACCACACGTTCCGCCTCTGGAACCTCATCACGCTCTCCCGGTGGTACGACTACTGGTTCGCCAGGTAGTGATCCCACACAACGGGGTTGCCACCTAGTTCGGGTGATTCCCGCTTTTCCGGTGCGTACCAAAACAAAAACTCGCCTCAGTGAGGCGGGTTTTACATTTCATATACCCACGCTCAATGACTATTCTCCCACCGGCGCAGTGCTAGATTCATACACGGCGGTGTTGGCTCCATCCCCAAACATGAACTCCTCGAATCCATCGCGATCATTGTCTCCTCCTCCTACGTACGCATAAGAGGTGTACGTTTTGTTGTAGTGCCATATTTCATTCCACACATTGTCGCCGACCCCACGATATATCCCTACACTATTGTTTACGTCTACAAGAATCTCTACCGCCCCGTCCGCATCCACATCGGCAACGTTAACATCGTAATCTGCGAAAATGTGCGGCAGCGGAACCCTAAGGTCCGCGACGGCACTGAACTGATTGTCCCCATCCGCCTCGAATAACCGAAATACGGCCATCAGATCCATAACTGGAGGAGTTATTGTCCTCAAGCCGCCGACAATGAATTCCTTTCTCCCGTCTCTATCAGAATCTCCTACGTACAACGCGTGGCTCGCATTAATGATTTGGTCTCCATCCATAAGATCAACCGACCAAATAACTCTGTAAGAGTCGTCTCCGTCGTTTTCCAGAATGTAAACCCTAGAAGAGTTGGGTGTCGGGCTGCCAAAAATAATTTCCTTCTTTCTATCGTTATCCAAATCTTCAGCAACTGCTAACGATTGGGGTGCGCGGATTTCAGGAAAAGATTGATAATAAACCTGATCATATTGGTTGTCCCCAATATTTTCATAAACGGCGACTGCCGAGATAGAACTTGTTGGTGACGGCCATCCCCCCACGACGATTTCTTTCTTTCCGTCGCTATCCGCATCAGCTATTTTCACTCCGACCGGCCACCCCGGCTGAGAAGTTTGCCACACGAGATTTGTCGGGTAGGTTGAGGTGGTTGGGCTTTCGTACAACTTCAAAAAGAAACTATCGCCTTCCCTGCCATAAAAAAGGAGTTCCGAGAGACCATCGTTGTCACCGTCCCCTTGATCACCAAGGTCATAGAAACTGGCGTCACCTGGTACTTGCAGCGTATGGGATCTGACAAATGTATTATTTCTCGGAGATTCATACACGTCGAAAATGGAATTCCACAGATTATTCCTTCTCTGAAGAACGAATTCTCTAAGCTGATTGTGATTCATGTCAAAACCTTTGGCGCTGCTAAGAATCTCTATTGCTCCGTCCAGCGTCGCGATCCGCACGAACGTCCCTGGCGCGGGCGCTTCGGTAGCCGGCGCAGCTTCTGAAACTTTTTGAAAAAGGGAAGGAAAGAGGGTGGTTGCTTCCCGAGCGAAATAGAATTTGTTGTCTTTAAACACATAGGCAACGTTCTCCCTCAATCCGTCGGAAGGTGATACAAAATTCTTGCTGATTTTTGTACTTGCAGAAGCTTTCGACAACTCGAGCTCGGTAGAAAAACCTCGAGACAGTAACACAACTAACGAGATGCTATGGAGCACCGAGCCGCAAAAGAGAATGAGGATAGCCCTCGACAAACGCTTATTCTGAAGGTCACTCATGAGGTAAGTATACCACAATAACAAAATAGAAAAGCGGCCCGATTCAAGCCGGACCGCTGTTTTGCTTAGCGATTTTCTCCTTCTCGCGACAGATTCTCAAGGTGCGCGATAATTTTCTCGGCGGTTGGGTGCCCCCCATACGCAAACTGTTCCGGCGGGGGAATCTCGTCCAGGAAAAACCACAGAAGTTCGCTGGCTTCCTGCCCGCCGTAGCTCGTCCTCCCCATCGTCACCCCCCGATCGGTCAAGCGAATCAGGTAGGTAAGGCCAATGGAATGTTTGCTGGGTTCGTGGGTAAAACCATCCTCCGGCAGGCCCATCGGCTTATACTGGGCGATGAGGAACGGATGGTCCCAACTCAATCCCGAGAAAAACTCCATCCCGCCGCCGAGCGTTTCCAGCACGTGGCGGCGGAGCGCTCTCTCAATATGCTCTCCGAACATCACGCGGCCACCAACAAAGAACAGCTTCCCGGTGTAGAAACCGGTGTTCCGGCGTATGAGGCCGACCTGCCAACGCCCCCCGCGCGAGCGAATGGGAATGGCATCCACACAGCAGATTGGCGCAACCGCCGCCAGGAACCGGTAGACATCCCGCGGGAGAACACCTGCGCCTCTCACGAGCTGCCGCAGGAGTTTTGCGAGCAGGTTGGCACAAACGTTTCGTACGTAATTCAATTCCATCTCTCTTTCTCTCTTTCCAAATGAGTAGCTCTAGATCTGGGTATATTACTATAAGACATTTCTTTTTCCGTCAAGAGCGTTGCCGCGGTTCCATTTTTAAACCATAATTGCTTGGAAAGGGTTTCTTCTACTACACATACACACTATGGGAGAGGCACCCCGTTCTTTTCTCACTTTCTTCTTCGTAGCGGTTACACTAACGGCTTCTCTTTTTTTACTGAACCTCGCCGTGGGCTGGACCATCGGCGGGGACAGCGAGTGGTACATTGCGGCCGCTGGCGGCCACTGGGACCAGATCATCGAGCCATACTCCGGCCGCTTCCTGCACCCCTTTCTGGTCGGTTGGTTGAGCCGTCACTCTCCTCTGGACGTGCACCAGAGTTTCCTGGTTGTCGGGATTATCTCGGTTCTTGTCTTCTTCTCCGTGGCGGCTACCCTGCTTAAAGATATAATTCGATTTCCGTGGCTCCTAGTTCCTCTACTCTTCCTACCCTACCTCTTCAACGTCCTGCGCGAGGTATTCGAACCCGACGCCTTCTATCTAGCGCTCTCCGCGCTTCTATTTCTGTTCCTGTACCGCAACCAGGAGGGGCTGAGCCTCTTGTCCTTTTTCCTGCTCTTCTTAACGCGGGAGACCACGATCATCCTGGGGTTACTCTGCGTGGCAACGGGCTGGTTCCGTTCCCGGAAACTTCTGGCGGTAGGAATGATAGTTATCATCGGGATTTCTCTATTCGTCACAGGGGTGATCAAGAATGTCGGGCAACCGAACATCCACAACCTGAACAGCTCTGTCTATATCGTTCTTAAATTTTCTTACAACCTTATGACCAATATAGTCGGTATGAGACCCTGGACCAGCACCTCGGGCAATTGCAGTCCCGTGTTCCAAATCCACCTTCCGCCAGTCGAAGCACTCGGGAGCATCCGGGATATCGGACTGTGCGGTTTCGATCCTTCCCTTCCGCTCAAAACTCTCGTGGCGCTGACTACCGTTTTCGGGGTGGCGCCGCTCGTCCTGTGCTACCTCCTCGCCAAGCGTTTCCGCTACGTACTCAAAACGCTTCCCTTCTGGGCACTCCTCGCCCTCCTCTACGGTCTGGCGTTCTACGGCATCGGCGCCATCGCCGGCACTGGCATCGAGCGGATCGTGGGGTACGGCTGGCCAGCGTTTCTCATCATCACCCCGATTCTTTTGCGAACATTCTTTGTGACGGATAGCGCATTCGTGGTGAAAATCTCCCTCATTCACCTCGCAACCGCGTGGCTGCCGTTCCTCGTATACCGCGTGGCCGGCGATGGAATCGGTTCGGTGATCGCACTCGCGATAGCTGTTGCGGCGTTCTACGGGTATGCCCTGCAGATCCTTAAGCGCCACGTAATCCAGAAAACGGGCGGTGCAGAGCTGCCGCCACGATTCCCTTCGACGGAACGAACGTAATTGTTTTGGTCCGCGATCCTTGCTACCATAGACGTACATGGACGCGCGTTCAACGGTACGGTTCGGTGTTTTAGGTTGCTCCCGCGTGACCTTGAAGGGAATGCTGCCCGCAATGCGGGATTCTAAACTCGTTGAGATAGAGATGATCGGTTCCCGCGATCCTAGCAAAGCAAAAGAAGTTGGAGCGCAGTTTGGAGCCAAATCTTGGGGAACGTACGAGGATGTCCTCAGAAACAAGGATATCCAGGTGGTCTATGTGTCACTCCCCAATGCGCTCCACGAAGAATGGACGATACGGACACTTGAAGCTGGAAAACATGTAATCTGCGAAAAGCCGGCCGCAATTTCGTACGGCGCGGCAAAACGGATGGTTGAGGCGGCGAAACGGAACAGAGTCCGTCTCCTTGAAGGGTTCATGTTCCGCTACCACCCTCAGCACGCCACGGTGAAGGAGCTCATCGAGGACGGGACCCTGGGAGAGCTCGTGAGGTTCGAGGGCTGCTTCAGCTACGCGATGCCGGAACGGGGCAGTAATGCGATGAACAAAGATTTGGGTGGGGGCTCCTTCAACGACCAGGCGCCCTACCCGGTCTACTCAAGCCGGATGATCTTCAATGAAGAACCGGAAAGTGTCCTCTGTGGTATGGTGCGCGACCCCGAGAGCGGCGTGGCCGTAAAAACCGACATGGTGTTACGCTACCCAAAGGACAAATACGCGTTCGCTTCATCCTCTTTCGGTTCATACTTCCAGTCAACCTACAGTATTCTGGGAACCAAAGCGCACGTTAGGATGGGGAGGGCGTACGCCGTTCCGCGCGACATGGAAACAAAGATATTCCTTGATTCCGAAGATACCGTAACAGAGATGCGGGTAAAACCGGCGGACCACTTCAGGTTGATGCTGGACGACTTTTGTCTGGAGATCGCGAAAAATCCACTTTGTACCAAAGACTACGAGAGTGATCTGCTTGCCCAGGCGAGAGTACTCGAAGCCGCCCGGCGCTCCGACAGAGAAAAACGGGTCGTGATGATCTCGGAGGTCGACGCGAGCGACAAAACTGCTCCAGGAAGAGAGATCGCGGTTCACGCTGTCCCGCGCTCGAAATACAAGCGGGTACTTCTCACAGGAGCATCCGGAAATCTCGGCCAAGCGATCGTGCGCTCCAGAGAATTCACTAATCTCATTACGCCCCCGCATAAAGAAATGGATTTGACGGACCAGGAAGCAGTGACGCGATCTTTCAAGAAGCAAAAACCCGACGTGGTTATCCATGCCGGGGCACTCGTCCGGATGGCG